>NZ_JADXDQ010000107.1:0-1526 GCF_015831295.1 Streptococcus sp. NLN64 | reverse complement strand
CCACCGTATTCTCCAGAATTAAATCCAATTGAGCAAAGTTGGGCTATTCTAAAAAAATCAGTTACAGAATTACTTCGCAAAATGGACTCTATAACTGATGCAATAACATACTATTTAAAAACTAAATAACTATAAAATCTGACTAGGCAAGCCGATGAAGGTTGAACTTAAGTTCACCAAAGAGGTTTAACAACGTTCAGTTTTTGAACTGCATAGAGTATAAAAGACTATAATGGGAGGGCTTCACTAACACCAGATTTGTATTTCCAATGAGTATAAGAGAAATAATAAAAATTGTGAAAGAATCACAAAATTAAACTTTTATATAATAGAATAATGATTATAGTTATATTATAAGGTTTTTTAGTAAAATTTCAAGAATCTACAACAAAAAACGAGGTTTCAAAACCTCGTTTTTTTAATGCTTAGATGAATTATTTTTCATCTTCTTTTTTTCGGCGAGAACGTACACCAGCTAACAACAATATAAGGGCTAAACCGCTTGCTGCAAGGGCTTGACTAGATTCTTCACCTGTATTTGGTAATTGACCTGCCTGGGATTTATTACCAGTTGATTCAGTCAAATTGCTTGAAGCAGTCTCTTGATTGGAGACTTTGGATGAGCCTGCAACTCGCTTGTTACCATTATTGGTATCAGGTTTTGTTGCCGGTTTGTCACCATTCTTGCGTCCGATTGGATTAATAGCTTCAATCACTGCAAATCCTGCATCTTTAGCTGAAGTTACAGCAGCATTGCTAGTAGCAGCATCAATCTCAGATTTCGCCCTTCCTGCTTCAATGTCTACTTGAGACTTAGCAGCGGATCTCTCTTCGTCTGTGAGATCAGTACGGGCATCTATTTCGTCCTTCTTCACTTGAGCAGCATCATCGATAGCTTTCTTAGCGGCATCCTTCGTTACCGGAGATGGGTTTACTGAGTTGATATCCGATACTCCTGCATCTTTAGCGGAAGTCACGCCATCGTTGGTTGTTGCTAAATCAATAGCTTTCTTAGCTTCATTCGCTTTAGAGTCAACTTCTGATTTAGCTGTTAATTTTTCTTCATCTGTAAGGTCAGAACGAGAATCAATCTCAGCTTTCTTATCCTTAACTGCGTCGTCAACAGCTGCTTTAGCTGCTTCCTTGGCTACTGGAGATGGATTCACTGAGTTAATATCTGTTACGCCTGCGTCTTTGGCAGATGACACACCAGCGTTGGTTGTCGCTAAATCAATAGCTTTCTTCGCGGCAGTGGCTTTGGTATCAACCTCAGACTTAGCGGTTGCCTTCTCTTCGTCTGTAAGGTCAGATCGAGCGTCAATCTTAGACTTCTTCGCTTGGGCAGCTTCGTCAATAGCTGCTTTAGCCGCTTCCTTGGCTACTGGAGATGGATTTACTGAGTTAATATCTGTTACGCCTGCGTCCTTAGCGGAAGTTACTCCATCATTGGTTGTCGCAGTGTCGATCGCTTGTTTGGCTTGGTCAGCCTTAGTATCAACCTCAGACTTAGCAGCTGATTTCTCTTC
>NZ_JADXDQ010000106.1:0-1800 GCF_015831295.1 Streptococcus sp. NLN64 | reverse complement strand
ATTCCGAAATGGACTCTGAGACAGACTCACTTATCGATTCCGAAATAGACTCAGAAACGGATTCACTTAACGATTCTGAAATAGACTCAGAGACAGACTCACTTATCGATTCCGAAATAGACTCAGACACTGATTCACTTACGGATTCCGACACAGACTCAGAGACAGATTCACTTACGGATTCTGAGACGGACTCAGAAACAGACTCACTTAACGATTCTGAGACTGATTCAGAGACAGACTCGCTTAACGATTCTGAAACGGACTCAGAGATAGACTCGCTTACGGATTCCGAAATGGACTCAGAGACAGATTCGCTTAACGATTCTGAGACGGACTCAGAAACAGACTCACTTAACGATTCTGAGACTGATTCAGAGACGGACTCGATTACGGATTCCGAAATGGACTCGGAGACGGACTCGCTCACTGATTCCGAAATAGACTCGGAGACGGACTCACTTAACGATTCCATAATAGACTCGGAGATAGATTCGCTTACGGATTCCAACACAGATTCAGAGACAGACTCGCTCACTGATTCCGAAATGGACTCAGAAACAGATTCGGACACAGACTCAGAGATAGACTCGCTTAACGATTCTGAGACGGACTCGGAGATAGATTCGCTTATGGATTCGGACACAGATTCAGAGACAGACTCGCTTAACGATTCTGAAATAGACTCGGAAATGGATTCACTTACGGATTCCGAAATGGACTCAGAAACAGATTCGCTTACGGATTCTGAAATGGACTCAGAGACAGACTCGCTTACGGATTCCGAAATAGACTCAGAAACTGACTCGCTCACTGATTCCGAAATAGACTCAGACACTGACTCACTTACGGATTCCATAATAGACTCAGACACTGATTCACTTACGGATTCTGAAATAGACTCGGAGACGGACTCGCTTACGGATTCAGAGATAGACTCAGAAATAGATTCACTTACGGATTCCGAAATGGATTCAGAGACAGACTCGCTTACGGATTCCGACACAGATTCAGAGACAGACTCGCTTACGGATTCCGAAATTGATTCAGAGACAGACTCGCTTACGGATTCCGAGATAGACTCAGAAACAGACTCACTTATCGATTCTGATACTGATTCAGAGACAGACTCGCTTAACGATTCTGAAATAGACTCGGAAATGGATTCACTTACGGATTCCGAAATGGACTCAGAAACAGATTCGCTTACGGATTCTGAAATGGACTCAGAGACAGACTCGCTTACGGATTCCGAAATAGACTCAGAAACTGACTCGCTCACTGATTCCGAAATAGACTCAGACACTGACTCACTTACGGATTCTGAAATAGACTCTGAGACAGATTCGCTTACGGATTCCGAAATAGACTCAGACACTGACTCACTTACGGATTCCATAATAGACTCAGACACTGATTCACTTACGGATTCTGAAATAGACTCGGAGACGGACTCACTTAACGATTCCATAATAGATTCTGAGACGGACTCACTCAAGGAATCCATAATGGACTCTGAGACAGACTCGATTACGGATTCCGAGATAGACTCAGAAACGGATTCACTTAACGATTCTGAGACAGATTCGGAGACAGACTCGCTTAACGATTCTGAAATGGACTCGGAGATAGACTCGCTTAACGATTCTGACACAGACTCGGAAATAGATTCACTTACGGATTCCGAAATGGACTCTGAGACAGACTCACTTATCGATTCCGAAATAGACTCAGAAACGGATTCACTTAACGATTCTGAAATAGACTCAGAGACAGACTCACTTATCGATTCCGAAATAG
>NZ_JADXDQ010000105.1:0-2092 GCF_015831295.1 Streptococcus sp. NLN64 | reverse complement strand
TCTATCAGTTGCGTAAAAACATAGTCTTTAAAGTCAAGAGGCATTTCTGACCCTTTTATCTCGGTCTTTACATCAAGCTCTAGGTCAGGATTGTGTTTTAAGTAGTTAAGCTTGGCTTTTCTAAAAACTCGTTTTACTTTTTTAGGGTTTTGAGTGCTTACACCAGCTATGATAAAAAACCTATTATGTTGGCTATTGCTCGTGGTGATACTTCCTGACTCGTCTAAATAATAGTTCATGCTTTCCTTTCTAAAATTGCTATTGGATTGATCCGCTGGGCGCGTGCTAGATGGTACGGTCTGAGCCAATGACGGAAAAGATTTTGATATGAGTATCCTCGGAAGGTGGGAAGTCTATGACTATATCCGAATACTTGGGGTTGATTGATACCAACCGTAGGGCGTTGGGTTCTGTATAGACCCGTTTCAAGTAAGTTTTATCATTGACAACCACGGCGCAGACTTGACCCGAGTAGTTAGAAATCCCCTTGTCTACCAAGTAGACGACATCGCCATCATGGTAGTTTGGTAGCATGCTATCACCGCTAACGATTGAAGCAATATCATGCCTTGGCGGTTCGTTGGTGACTTGTACGGTATGGGTGTCGTCGTCGTAGCTAAACCCTAACCCAGCGGCTAGGCTTGATACTGTTTCAACGTCATAGGTTATGCCTAACTCTTCCACAGTATTTTCTTGCTCCTCAAGTAGAGCAGTGCCGTAGTCAACCCATTTAGAGCGGTTTTCAGTGTTTAGCTTTTGGTCTAGGTGAAGAAGGTCGCTAGGTAAGTTGGTTGGTTGGGTTGGGGTACTTTCAAGCCCTAGTAAATAATCCGTACTTACCCCTAGAGCGTTGGCGAAGTCTTTCGCACGATTTAAAGGAAATTCTCTTGAACCGTTGAAGTAACGAGAAATAGCAGATTTAGCCATGCCAACACGTCGGGCAAGTTCGCTGATTGACATCCCCTGAGCATCTTTTTCGGTTTTTAAAATATGTATAATCTCTTTATTCGTACGCATATTAACACCCTCTTTAGATTTTTCTTAATTATAGCATCGTTCCCGAAAAGATACAAGGATAACGTAAAAAAACTCAAAGAGTATTTTTTTAGATATTTTACGTTGACAAACGAGAACGAAAGAGATAAAATTGTTTTTGTTCTCGAAAAAGAACGACCAAAAGGACAGGAGGAAAAAAATGGTTTTAGATTTAAAAAGACTAAAAGCGGAACGAATCGCCAGCGGGTTAACTCAGGAAGAAGTTGCGTTAAAGATGGGCTGGGCAGACCGTGCGCCGTATGCTAAAAGAGAAAATGGAATCGTTCCTATCGGAGCTGATGAGCTTGCAAAGCTTGGGGCATTGTTTGGGTACAATCGGGATCAGATTGGTATTTTTTTTAAAAACGACGTTCCCGATAAAGAACGAAATAACAAACTGACAAGAATTGAAGAATAGGAGACCCACCCATGATGATAGGTGAACGAATCAGAGAAATCAGGATAAACCTTGGGGAGACAACGGAACAGTTTGGGAAACGTTTCAACACTTCCAAAGGGACTGTTAACAATTGGGAAAAAGGCAGAAATTTCCCCAATAAGGAGAATTTGAAAAAGATTGCTGATTTATCAAGCAACCCCAAACGCTTTATAAATTCTTACATTGAGCAAATCAGTTAGGAGGCCCAGCCATGAAAAATAATATCCGTGTTCTCTTAGCCAAAAGACGGGAGAAAATCGCAGATTTAGCAGAAGGTACAGGAATCGCAAAGAGTACCCTGACCGCTATCTACTATGAGCGAACCAAGAACCCATCTTTTGAGACCATGAAGAAAATTGCTGATTATCTTGGTGTGACAATTGATGAACTGACACAGGTTGAAGAATAGGAGACCACCCATGAAAACAGAACAATGGAACGGCTATCCCATTCGGTTCGTAGACCATGAAGGCGAATGGTGGGCGGTAGCTAAAGATATTACTGACGCTTTAGGAATTAAGAACACAGGTCAAGCCCTAGCTAACTTAAAGGGTATATCTAAAACATATACCCTTACAAATAGGGGAACTCAAAAAGTTCTTATCATTGATGAAAAAT
>NZ_JADXDQ010000104.1:0-2095 GCF_015831295.1 Streptococcus sp. NLN64 | reverse complement strand
CGTAAACGCCCAATAACAAGGTGTCTTCAACTGAACTAGAAATCTAGCTATACTAGTCTTATAAATCATCAGAATGGAGATTGATATGGTAGATTCTAGCTCGTTCACTATGATAAATCTATGCGATTTAGGTCAGGTTCATTTGATAACTGGTAAAACCGATATGAGGCAAGGAATTGACTCCTTAGCTTACTTAGTTAAACAAGAATTTGAATTAGATCCCTTCTCAGGTCAAGTCTTCCTTTTCTGTGGGAGAAGAAAAGATCGCTTCAAAGCTTTGTATTGGGATGGGCAGGGCTTCTGGTTGCTTTACAAGAGATTTGAGAATGGAAAACTCAACTGGCCATCGAATGAGCGAGAAGTAAGGGAACTTACTTCAGAACAAGTTGAGTGGTTCATGAAAGGATTTTCAATCACTCCTACCATAAAAACCATAAACAGTCGCGATTTCTATTGAAATCACGGCTGTTTTTTAGCTATAATTAGAGTATCAATAAAGGGAGAGTATCATCTTGGAAGAACTATTGGATATTATCAAAAAACAAGCAGCTACCAACCAAAGTCTAGTAGATGAAATCACCCTTTTACGTGAACAGGTGGCTTATTTAACTCAAAAACTATACGGTAAGTCATCAGAGAAGAATCCTGTTCAGCCAGGTCAAATGAGCCTTTTTGGAGAAGAAACACCTATCCAAGAAGATTCTGACTTACCCAGTTGAAGCAGAGACAATTACTTACAAACGGAAGAAGACAAAGGGACGTAAGCAAGCGATTCTTGACCAATTTAAAGCAGAAGAAGTTCATTATCGCTTAGAAGACTGCCTTTGTCCTGATTGTAATGGTGACTTGAAAGAAATTGGTAGTCATATCCAACGCCAAGAATTGATTTTTATACCTGCTCAGTTAAAACGAGTGAATCACATCCAGCACTCCTATAAATGTCAGGAATGCAGTAAAAACTCAGAGAGTGATAAAATCATCAAGGCACCAGTGCCCAAAGTACCTCTAGCCCACAGTCTAGGATCTGCTTCTATCATTGCCCATACGATTCACCAAAAATTCAATTTGAAGGTTCCAAACTATCGTCAGGAATCTGATTGGAACAAACTAGGTCTTCCAATTAGTCGCAAGGAAATAGCCAACTGGCATATCAAGTCTGCCCAGTATTACTTTAAACCTCTATACAGTCTACTTTCAGATATCTTGAAGGAACAACCTGTTCTCCATGCGGATGAAACCTCTTATAGGGTCTTGGAGAGCGATACCCATCTGACTTATTTCTGGACTTTTCTGTCTGGTAAAGATGAGAAACAAGGTATCATACTGTATCACCATAACCAAAGACGGAGCGGGCAAGTTGTCGAGGGTTTTCTTGGTGACTTCAAAGGCTACCTTCACTGTGATATGTGGTCTGCATATAGGACCTTAAGGGAAGCCAGTCTGGTCGGATGTTGGGCACATGTTCGAAGGAAGTTCTTTGAAGCAACTCCCAAGAATGCGGATTCCTCTTCACTGGCTAAGAAAGGTCTCAACTATTGCGATAAGATGTTCGCTTTAGAAAGACAGTGGGAGGGCCTAGACCCAGAGGTGAGACATCAAAAACGACAAGAAGAGCTCCGTCCTTTGATGGAAGAATTCTTTGATTGGTGTCGGGAGCAGTATGTACTGCCGGAGTCAAAGTTAGGTCGTGCACTCAAATACAGTTTGGATTATGAGTTTACATTCAAAACTGTACTGGAAGATGGACGTCTGGTTCTCTCCAATAATTTGGCTGAGAGGGCTATTAAATCTTTGGTTATGGGTCGCAAGAATTGGCTATTCTCCCAAAGCTTAGAGGGAGCAGAGTCTAGTGCTGTCATCATGACTCTGATTGAAACAGCCAAACTCCATCAAGTGGACAGCGAAAAATATATAACATATCTTCTAGAACATTTGCCGAACGAGGAGACTCTCGCAAAAAAAGAAGTTCTGGAGGCTTATTTACCATGGACTCCAAGAATCCAAGAAAATTGTAGATAAAGAAAACTCCAAGATCAAAAGCAACCTGCTTATGATCTTGGAGTTTTTCAATATACCTTGTTATTGGGCGCTTACA
>NZ_JADXDQ010000103.1:0-2157 GCF_015831295.1 Streptococcus sp. NLN64 | reverse complement strand
GTTCTACCTGCGTTAGTTTGCCTTGAAGTCTTTTGATTTAGCTTCGAATTTATTATTGACAGGTAGTATTCCTACTACCCACACATTGGTATTCGTCTTGTTCAGTTTTCAAAGGTCATGTCTCTCACGAGACAACTATCTAAGTATATCACCCAGCTCACAAAGTGTCAACAGTTTTTTTAATTTTTTTTAATTTTTTTCTTTTCTTCCTCTTTAGATGGAGTTAGAAAGAGGTCTAACCTGAAATTTCAGCCTCCTTCCTTCTCATTTTTTTGTCTAATGGTCTATAAAGACCTGTTTTATTTACGCGGATCAAATTCTTCAAAGTAGCTAGCCATTTTTTTCAACATTTTTTTGCGCCCCTTAAAACACTGATTGCTGATAAGGCGTTGGTAGTTATCTAATTCTGCTTGGGTGAGAGTCTTCTTGAACTCCATCATGCGATCTTTAAATAGTACAAACTCATCCATACAGAGACCATCCTCTGCCAACAAATGTCCTACTTCTGAAACCTCGACATAAGCCTTGTTATCCAGCGTTCTTTTTTTTGCCTCCTGCATCCGGACCTTATCAATAATATGATTACGAAATTTGGTCTTGAAAAAGACATGCAATTTTTCATCATCCTGCATCACACTCGGATGGTTCTTCATCAAACGGTAAAGAACCATCATTCCCTCCTGCTCCCAATCACAAGCATCCCATAAATGGAGATAAAATTCTCGATGGCATTTTAATACTGTACCACGTACTTTTTTATATGTTGATTCGAAATCCATGGTTCATCCTTTCCCTATAATCCTAACAGATTGTTTATTGGAATTGGGATCCATTCCCTAATCTGTCGATTTACTTCTCTATTCGAAAAATAAAAACAAAAAAGGAGTCATTCCGGTAAAAAAATGAACAACTTGGGCAAAAGGTCTTCCCTTTCATCCCACACAGAGAACGATAGTAGCACCTTAGAAAAACAAAAAAAGACCCCGTAGGGTCTCAAGACTCCGCCAGTAGGACTCGAACCTACGACATCATGATTAACAGTCATGCGCTACTACCAACTGAGCTATGGCGGAAAATATAGTCCGTACGGGATTCGAACCCGTGTTACCGCCGTGAAAAGGCGGTGTCTTAACCCCTTGACCAACGGACCATTTTTCAACACTATTTATTGTAACAGGTCACTCTAAAAATAGCAAGTGTTTTTTTCTATTTTTTTCATTTTCCCCTCAAAAATCTCATATCTGTCAGTAGTGACAGATTCCAAGTACTTCTTTTCTTATTTTTTACGAATGTGAAAAGAACGGTCCAATGAAGTTCAGACGTTATACTTAACTAATTTCAAAATCAGAATGCTCGCAGAATTTCAACTCGCAATACTGGCTGAGGTTTGTACTTTCTTTCCAGTACCTGCTTTTTGGTTTCTCGCCAGTTTTCTCTCAGGTCATCATCAATCGTTTCAACTGTGACACCATCAATACCCGTAGAGCCCTTATTAGCTTTGACCTGCTTGTAGGCTTCCAGAAGATTGTCTCTTGATATACTCTTTTAGTTTATCTTTTATTACTGTGTTAGCTCGTCTTGCCGTACTTTAGTACTGCCTGCGACTCGCTGCCTTGTACTAAAAGCAAACTAAAAGACTATAATATCTGATTTAGTAGTTTAGACATGTGCGTATTCCTTTCTTATTTTGCTATCTGTAGGATATCTTAAACCCGAATTATTCATACCCTGAATAATTCGGGGACATCAATGATAAGATTATCCAACTGATGAAATTGTAAAAAGAGTTGGATTAGTTCAAAATTAAGCTGTCTTAAAGCCTCAACAGTTTCTTCCGTTGCACGTGAAAAGAAACGTGACAGGGTTAATTGAGAGGCTACTTGTTTCGACTCTAGTAGCTGATAGAAATAAGCATTATCTTTCAATTCTTGACAGGCATAGTCTGTATCATGACCCGCTAGAATTTGAAAAATGAGTTGGATAACAATCATTGTGTCTGAGTAAAGAGGGGAATGGCGTTGATCATTAGTAACTAAAACTCCAAGCAGGCTTCGCCTGCTAACTCATGACGGAAAATTAGTTCAGGTATATAATAAAGATGAGCAATACAAATCCGTAAGTTTATTAGGGCTTTGCCGAGCCTGTAACTAAAACTGG
>NZ_JADXDQ010000102.1:0-2217 GCF_015831295.1 Streptococcus sp. NLN64 | reverse complement strand
CTTGGATACGTTTATGAAAAGAAGCTAGTGATTTATCTTTTAGGGCTGTTTCTAATTCGTTAATGTGTTCTGGTGTAAAAATCATAATACTATTATATTTCAGATTTTGAAACTAATCAAGTATAAGGTCAAACGCATGCGACTCCCCGTCCGTATTTTCTCCTCAACTTGATTGCCCAAATCTTCAATCGTTTTATAGAACATCAAACAAAACACTGACAAAACTAGGACTAGGAAGCACAAAAACAAAACCAGGAATAGCATCTATTTCTCCCCCTTAAAGCGAACCCCTAGTCCCCAGATTGTTTCAATAAATTCCTCTTCCTCAGCCAGTTGAGCTAATTTCTTCCGCAAGTTGCTCAGCTGTGCATTTAAAGTATTATCACCGATCATAAAGGGTTCTTGCCAAACCAGTTCATACAATTCTTCCTTGGTAAAAATCTTTTTAGGCTGGGACATCAAGGTTTTCAGAAGCAGATATTCTTTTTTTCCCAAACGAACTGATTGCTCTTCCCAAGCAGCCTCAAAAGTATCTGGCAAAAGAGTTAATCTGCGTCCAACCTCATTTAGTTCCGGCACAGAGCACAGTTGAACACTAACACGTGCCAAAACCTCACCCAAATCAAACGGTTTTACAATATAATCATTGGCCCCGTTCATCAAAAACTCGGCAACTAACTTCTTATCTCCCAAAGCTGTCATCATAATCACTGGAACCTGCCTCTTCTGCCGAATCTCCCGTAAAACCTCTACACCAGATAGGCCCGGCAGCATAATATCCAGCAACACCAGATCTACCATCTCCTCCTGAAAAATCCGTAACCCCTCAGTGCCCGAGTAGGCCTAGAGAACCTCATGCTCCTCCGATAACAAATGGAATAAGATTTCTTGAATATCACTATTATCCTCAATTTGCAAAATCCGCGCCACGAAACAACTCCTTTTGATCCATTCTCACAATCACAGACTCTCCACTCCACTCAGAACCAGTCAGATATACTTTCTTTCAAATGTCTTCCAAAAAAAGGGAACGGACTTTTCTCCTTTTCCCTTTTTACTTGCATTCTATCTTCAAAGTGCTATTATAGTGTTATAAGAGGTGGCCTAACGACCACCCTGTAGAACCGTTTAAGACGGTGACTCATGTTAGCTAAAAAGCATTAGCCAGCACTCGTCAAAGTAAGACGGCTAATGCTTTTTGTGTTTTCTGCTGAATAAGTCGAGATAGAGACGCATCAGATTGATCACAAATGTACCAATCTTCAGTGTCCACTCGATTATCTCTACGAGAGACAAAAAACTTCTCCTTTCTTTTAGGATAGAAATGGTCGCCTGCGTTATTTCGCATAGGCCTCACCTTCCTTCGTAAAATCGAGGAGTCACCGTCTTAACTTTTCTACCCTTCCATCTTAACAAATTCATTTAGAAAAAGGAAAGATTTACCTGTTTCAAAAACAAATATTTTTATATATGTTTTTTTGCTCTAAAACATATTGAACTCTGCATCACCCTTCCAAGAATCCGAGCTCCCTCAAGAAAAAAAGGGAGGTTGGTTTGAGGAGAAAACGTTGCAGCTTACAACATGAAATTAAGGCTTGTAGTAAATGATTTACACCCAATAAAAATTGTTCTGTCCCACTCTCCCTTTTTACTTGCACTCTATCTTCAAAGTGCTATGATAGTGTTATAGTCTTTTAGTTTACTTTTAGTACAAGGCAGCGAGTCGTAGACAGTACTGAAGTACGGCAAGACGAGCTAACACAGTAATAAAAGATAAACTAAAAGACTATATAAGGGGTGGTCATTCGACCACCTAGTAGCGCCGTTAAAGACGGTGACTCAGTTAGTTAATAAAAAAACGTTAACCAACCAACCTGTCAAAGTTTTTCGGTTAACGTTTTTTGTTGTGTTTACCTCGTTTATGGATAGGGACGGCTCCTTTCTTTTAGGGTAAGAAATGTTAGCCTGCGTAATCCGTATCCGCATTGGCACCACACCCTTTCTTAACAGGAAGCATTAGCCATCACTGGTCAAAGTAAGACGGCTAATGCTTTTTCTTTTTCTGATTTTCAAAAAACCTCTCCAAGGACGGCAATGTCATTAAGTTAAGACCTAGAATTTAGAATAAGACCACATTTGAAAGCTCATAATTACATCAGACTTTCAAATGTGGTCTTTTTGTGCACGCCAAATAAAGGTTTTTGTGACCTTTTTTAA
>NZ_JADXDQ010000101.1:0-2285 GCF_015831295.1 Streptococcus sp. NLN64 | reverse complement strand
TCCCGCCCTCTCTCTGGCATTTTGCTAACGCAAAATGGAGGGCTAGGGTGTTCTATGTTCTATGTTCTTCCTTGGGGGGTGTCGTAGTCCCCCCCGAATCTTAAAATACAACACCGTCTCAATCAAAAATCATCAAAACCTCATTTCTTTTTTTCCAAAAAACTGCCCTTTTCAGGGCTTTTTTGTCAAAAAAAGACGCAAAAACACGAAAATACAACAAAAACGCATTATACTTTTCCGACTATCAATATAACGCTCTGACGCTCTTTTCAAAATCAGATATAACAAATTGACGGAGAAAGTCGCTATTTATTTCACGGTCTACTTGACGACAAGTAACCAAGGGCGTTAGTCTTTGGCTTGTCGGTCGGTCGAGCAAAGCTCTGACCGAGCCGCCTGAGCCAGTCTAACTTGCCCTTGCTTATCGTCAAGCAGCTTTCGCGACATAAAGCCGCTCTCTTTCTCTACTGCCTCAAAATTTCGCTCAGAAAGCTCTCTATTCGCTTTCTATGATTTCAAGATAGATTTCTACTCCAAAATCAAAAAGAGGGCTTCTACGCCCTCTGAGTGACCTTATTTTTGATGTCAGCGAGAAACTCCTTATCTTTCTCATGCTTGACCTTAATTCGGGCTATCCTGTTGTACTTTGAACGAGGGATATTGTGCTCCTCACAGAAACGAGTCACGAGACGTGGACGTCTCTCCTCGTTTCTAAATATCGCCTCATAGAGAGCTATATCTGCCTCGCTACGTCCCATCCGTCTTCCTTGAGCTACATTTCCCGAGCTAGTATTCAAAACGGTATATCCCAACATAAGGCCTTTGTAGAGGGTCTGTCCCTTGGCTAGACGAGTGACTCCATCATAAACCAAGTCAAAATCATAAATTTCCCCTGATTCTATTTTTTGCAGTTCTTCTAGAAAACTGATTTCATTCTCTCTGATTTCATCTAACTTTCGCTTAAATTTTTTCTCTTTTATCAGGTCCAACTGCTTTTGCAGTCTTTCCTCATTTATTCCAGTAACCATCGCTACTTCTCTCCTTACAGTAAAACCAACTCAAAAGTTGTAGGAATTGAATCAGAATAGCACATTCGGAAAACAAAAATGTGCTTTCGGAAAACAAAACTAGTACTTTCTGATAACAAAATCGACATACTCAAAACAAATAATTTTGTAGCGTTTTAGACCTAACACGCTACATTTTGACCTAAAGAGAAGAGTGACTTTAAGTCACTCTATTTTCTCTCTGGAAAACGCTCCTCCACTTTTCTGTCCAATTCTTCCAGATATTGTATTTGTTCTGCGCTTAGGTCTTCTACACGCACTTTTAGCTCTCTTTCCCCTCTATGACGAACTGAACGAATAATTTGGTTGATATAAAGCGTGTGACTAGCTATATAATCATCCCACAATTCATTATTTGCTATAGTATAATCTATCAAGTCCGCCAGTTCCGTAATCTCATTCTCAAAGATATAAGTAACAATCTCCTGGCGAACTTCTCGGTCCTCACTTATAGAAGATTTAAAATACCTCTCAATATCGAAATTTCCATAAACTTCGATATCTCCTCTCTTGTATTGAGCCTTTTCTGGATTGTCCGCATGAATAAAATATCTCACCATCCCTTTTGGATTTGAGCACCGCTGAGGAGTAGCAACACCTCGTAGACGTTTCCCCATTTCAGCTAAATCTTTCATTGTTATCCACGAAGCTCCAGCACTTACAATAACATGATGATGCGGTTTTTTTAATTCACCATCAGGATTCGTGTCCTTGTCATGCAATGGACTTATCACTACATCCCAATGAAGTTCTCGTAAAATATCCCTCCAATTTTCAGGCATATCTTGCGGATAAACTACAAGAGTATACTTTTTCGCTCTATAATCTCTTGTAGGCGTATAGTTTTTTTCAGTCCAACTTGGAATTTGAATTTCGTTAACATTTGCCATGTCTTTAGCCTCCTTTTGGCTTGAGAGACAAGGCAGTCTTGTGGTATAATACATTTGAAGAGATACCCCTAGACTACCCCGTCTAGGTTTTTTTATTTCTCATTACTCCATTCTCGAAGTAAATGTCTAACAACAGTTGAAAGGCTCTCGCCCTGGGTTTGAGCCTTTTCTTGTGCTCTCTTTTTAAGTTCTTCAGGAACTCGCAAGTTAATAATTGCCTGACTCACATACACATCCTCCTTTTTCTGGTGTATATACAAATTATACACACTAGAAAGACACTTGTCAAGCTTTGAACCAAGATTTTTGCCGGTCGCTATCGCTCCCT
>NZ_JADXDQ010000100.1:0-2413 GCF_015831295.1 Streptococcus sp. NLN64 | reverse complement strand
AAAGGGGAAATCCTTTTTTGTCTAGTCGAATGTTTCACCCAATGGGTGAAAAGCAGAACCTTCCAGAAACCCTGTGATCAATACGGTTTCTGGAAGGTTTTTAAGTTAGGTATGAATAATTCGGGTTAATAGCCTTGAAGTAAGGGAGGTGGAAAAATATTTTAGTATCCAATCTCGAAAAAAGGAAAATCGACTGAATTCCGACCAGTACCAACTATTTCACCAAATTGATAACGGATATTTACTGACTGGAAAAGAAATCTTTGAGGTTGCTCAATTCAATCTACGGGAAGTATTATGGTGCCGTTTTTACAGTCCTAGTCTTCAAATCCACTTTGGCTCTGATTATTACATGTATGTTCAAAGCATGGAAGAAGATAAATTTGAGCAGTGTAGGGAGATAATTCGTGAGAATAACCTTTACTATCAAGAATTCTCTATCTCTCCTTATCAAATGGAAGAAGAAGATATAGTGCCTTATACCTATACCTGGGGTGATGGTCAACTGAACCCATCAGGCGATTATCACCATGACCTACGTATTTCCAAAGATAATCCTCTAAATCGCACCTATACCGAATGGAGTAATTTTGACGAAATCGAAAACGGACTGGATTGGGAAGAGTATCAAGCCATAGAACAAAAATATCTTCAGCTGGTTTTAGATTTCTTAGAGCTATTTCAGATAACCAAACTAGTCTTCAATGGTTTATCACTTAACAAAATTTCAGAACTAGATGTCCCTCCTCATTACTTTTCCCCTCAAGAAAAAATACTATTCCAACAATTATATGAATACCCAATTTGTAAAATTAAGCTAGACACAAAAAGCCATTTATGTTAGGCTCAGATAAACTACCACATTTGTCTGAAAGGAACTAACATAAATGACCTATAACCATCTTACTACAAATGAACTTGTAATGATAGAGGCATATTATCAAGAAAGCGTAAAAGTTGTCCAAATTGCAGAAGCACTTGGTAGATCCAAACAGACTATCTACAATGTTATCAACTTTCTCAAACAAGGTCATTCCGCTTATGATTACTATGAACAGTATAAGGAGAACAAAAAGCGCTGCGGAAGGAAGTTAACTACTCTTACTACTGCAGAACAAGAGTTTATTCAAACACATCTGGAACAAGATTTGAACCAACTCAAGACTATAACACTCTCACTTAGAATCATCTGGGATATCTGAAAATGTGCGAAATTACGTCCAGTCCAAATGTGCACGCAGTGCGTGCACATTTGGATACGACTTAAAGAACTGAATAGCTCACAAATGCCCACGAATTATGATAGCCCTATCGTACTAAATAACCTTGGGTAATTCCTCCAAGCTATTTATAAATTTCTTTCCTGTGACCAACTTCAACGGCTAATACAATCATTTCATTATCTCGAATATCACAGATAACCCGATAATTGCCAAGCCTGTAGCGCCATAAACCTTTTTTATTTCCCACTAAAGCTTTACCAATCTGTCTAGGATTTTCCAAGCCATCAAGACGTTTTTTCATATCTTTAGCCAACATCAGTCTGACATGCTTATCCATCTTTTTGAGTTGCTTTTTTACCTCTTCGCTAACTACAAGTCTATAAGTCATTTTCAAACTCCTCTATAATGTCATCTATAGAGTAGGTGACCGGATTCTTTTCAAAATCCTCTAAGGCTTGGATACCTCTTTCATAGTCTAACTTATCTTCTATTTGCTCTTTCAATGCTGTTTTAAATAATTCTGATAAGGTTTTCCCTGTATGTGTTGAATAACTTTTAAATAATTCTTCTTCTGCTTTGTTTAATCTCAATGATACCATGGCCATATTATTCACCTCCTTTTGTGTAATACATTGTATAACATTTTTTCTAAATAGGCAAATTTAAATAAAAAGCCTAGCTGATTGACTAGGCTCAAACTTGCAACTCTTCCCGAATCGCTTTCTGCAAAAGTTGGCTAAAATTAATTTTGTTTTCTTTCCCAATAACCAATAATCTCCACCTTCAATCAACTATTCTTGAACAAGCATAAATCTAAAATCAAAACCACCCGTGAGAACGGGAGGTTTGTTCTTCGGCTGAAAGCCTCTATTACCGGCCAAAACCTAAAGGCTTGTCCGAATGGTCTCCCTTATGCACCACTTCTCCAGCTGACCCGGCTAGCGGGTCCCTTTCTGTTCTACTTCCTTATATTTTTCTGACCCGTGAATGGATCGTACTCCTCGAATATGCTTAATTGGTCCACTATCACGTCATCTTGTAATTGATTACGAATATATTCTTCCCCAAATTATTCATACCTAACTTAAAAACCTTCCAGAAACCGTATTGATCACAGGGTTTCTGGAAGGTTTTGCTTTTCACCCATTGGGTGAAACATTCGACTAGACAAAAAAGGATTTCCCCTTTAT
>NZ_JADXDQ010000010.1:0-47540 GCF_015831295.1 Streptococcus sp. NLN64 | reverse complement strand
ATTTTATTTTCACGCTCAAGGCGTATTCGAGTTATCTCATGACTCTTATTCATCCAGTTTTAGTTACAGGCTCGGCAAAGCCCTAATAAACTTACGGATTTGTATTGCTCATCTTTATTATATACCTAAACTAATTTTCCGTCATGAGTTAGCAGGCGAAGCCTGCTTGGAGTTTTAGTTTGCTTTTAGTACAAGGCAGCGAGTCGCAGACAGTACTGAAGTACGGCAAGACGAGCTAACACAGTAATAAAAGATAAACTAAAAGAGTATAAATTACCTCCACGTTTTTGGATTCGTCTAATATCCTTTCGGAATTGGTTAGTGGTTCTGAGCTCTAACATGAGCTATTC
This sequence comes from Streptococcus sp. NLN64, assembly GCF_015831295.1. Taxonomy (NCBI): domain Bacteria; kingdom Bacillati; phylum Bacillota; class Bacilli; order Lactobacillales; family Streptococcaceae; genus Streptococcus; species Streptococcus sp. NLN64. The sequence continues at coordinate 47,190 of NZ_JADXDQ010000010.1, read as the reverse complement.
CTCATTCAAGTCATTCAGAAAATCTGAAAAATCCGAATAAGATTGACTAGGAAGGTCACCAGCAATAATACGTCGGGCTTCCTCTATTGCTAATTCTGTCGGTTTATTGTACCTAGGTTGCCGAATTTGAAATGGAAATCCACCTTGCATAATTGCAATATTAAGAAAAATATTAATCGCATCTGTAACAGAGATGCCAAAACTTCCAAAGAGCTCCTCAGCCTCTTTTTTCAAAGCAGGTTCAATTCTTAGATTAATGTTTGCAGTTTTTGCCAAAGAAATCACCTCCTAAGTCAAATTGTACTCCATTTGTGTAACATTTGCAACTATTTTTTTGTGCGTTGGCTCTTTTATTAGAGATTACAAATCAAGATAATTTGGAAGAGTGGCTAGAACTCTTGTGATACAAAAGGCTTGTGTATTTTTTAGTGGATTAAAACGTGTTGAACTTACCAGCAATGAAAGCTAGCTTGAACGATTTATAGGTTTCTTTTCTAACAGTCCTTTTTCTGAAATTAAATTAATATAGTGACGAAAAAATGTTAGTAAATAGTTTTCTCGATTAAGCAGAAACAAAAACCGATAAATCTTAGACAGAGGTCTCGAAAAGGAGTATACTAGAAGAGTAGAAAGTTACAAAGCGGGGCGGAAATCTTATTTTGGAGGTAATGCGTATGCAGAAACCACCTAGAAAGAGAGACGCTATGAGTGTTGAAGCAGCCATTGGGCTTATGCTTCAGTTCGGGATTGACTCCTGGCACTTTTGACATTTATTGTCCTTTGCATTCATCGCATGAACAAAAAATGACAATCAACCGCTAAGAACTTGACAGAGTGACTCGCGGCTGATTGTCGTCTTACATTCGTCCCAAACGCAGTTCAAATTTTGAAACGATGCTCTTTTAAAATTTGAAGAAGTGCATAACTTAGTCAAATTCAAGATAGAATTTGACGTTTGTTGATGAGTTGGTTTACCAACCATCAACAATAGTTAGTGAAACGGTCTACTTGAGGTTGAGCTGGAACTCAACCTCTTTCATAACAAGTATAGCAGATAGTTCTGGGAAAGGCAAAGAATTATCGGTTCTGTGTTATTTTTTCAAGAATTACGTGGAAGTGCCTACAGGTCCTTTAAACAGTTTTGTTAAGGGACTTTTTTATTATTTTTTTTTCGATATAGCAGAAGCGAAAGCCTTGCCCCTCGTTGAAAAGCGAGGGGGTTCTTGTTATAATGGTAGGAGCTTAGATCTGAAAAGAAAGAGACTGTGTTTATGAATTTTGAGGAATTAAAGGCAAGGCAGGAGAAGATTCGAAATTTCTCTATTATTGCCCATATTGACCACGGGAAGTCGACGTTGGCGGACCGGATTTTGGAGGCAACGGAGACGGTTTCTAGTCGGGAGATGCAGGCGCAGCTTCTAGATAGTATGGATTTGGAGCGTGAGCGGGGGATCACCATCAAGCTCAATGCTATTGAATTGAACTATACGGCTAAGGATGGCGAGACTTACATTTTTCACTTGATTGACACCCCGGGACACGTGGACTTCACTTATGAAGTTTCCCGCTCTTTGGCGGCTTGTGAGGGAGCTATTTTGGTAGTGGATGCGGCTCAAGGGATTGAGGCGCAAACCTTGGCCAATGTGTACTTGGCTTTAGACAATGATTTGGAAATTTTGCCGGTCATTAATAAAATTGATTTGCCGGCTGCTGATCCTGAGCGCGTGCGGACCGAGGTTGAGGATGTTATTGGCTTAGATGCCTCTGAAGCGGTTTTGGCTTCTGCTAAAGCAGGTATTGGTATTGAAGAAATCCTAGAGCAGATTGTGGAGAAGGTGCCAGCACCAGCGGGCGATGTGGAAGCTCCGCTAAAAGCCTTAATTTTTGACTCTGTTTATGATGCTTACCGTGGGGTTATTCTTCAAGTTCGGGTTATGGACGGACTCGTTAAGCCTGGTGATAAGATTCAATTGATGAGCAATGGTAAAACCTTCGATGTAACCGAAGTTGGAATCTTCACGCCAAAAGCGGTGGGACGAGACTATTTGGCAACAGGAGATGTTGGTTACATTGCTGCGTCCATTAAGACCGTTCAGGATACCCGTGTCGGGGATACTGTAACCTTGGCTTCAAATCCAGCGGATGCACCTTTGGATGGTTACAAGCAGATGAATCCCATGGTCTTTGCTGGACTTTACCCAATCGAGTCTAACAAATACAACGATTTGCGTGAAGCACTAGAGAAATTGCAACTGAATGATGCCTCTCTTCAATTTGAACCAGAAACGTCACAGGCCTTGGGCTTTGGATTCCGCTGTGGTTTCTTGGGACTGCTTCATATGGACGTTATTCAAGAGCGTCTAGAACGGGAGTTTAACATTGATTTGATTATGACAGCGCCATCGGTTATCTATCAGGTTAACCTAACAGATGGCGAAGTGATAGATGTCTCAAATCCGAGTGAGTTCCCAGATCCAACTAAAATTGAGTCCATTGAAGAGCCGTATGTGAAGGCGCAAATTATGGTTCCGCAAGAATTTGTTGGGGCTGTGATGGAGTTAGCCCAGCGTAAGCGGGGAGATTTTGTGACCATGGATTACATCGATGAGAATCGTGTTAATGTCATTTACCAAATTCCACTAGCTGAGATTGTTTTTGATTTCTTTGATAAATTGAAATCATCGACGCGTGGTTACGCTAGCTTCGATTACGAAATTTCGGAGTATCGGAAATCTCAATTGGTGAAAATGGACATCCTTCTCAATGGCGATAAGGTTGATGCACTTAGCTTCATTGTCCACAAGGAATTTGCCTATGAACGTGGAAAAGTCATTGTTGAGAAGCTCAAGAAAATCATTCCTCGTCAGCAGTTTGAAGTTCCAATTCAAGCGGCGATTGGCCATAAAATCGTGGCCCGCACCGATATCAAGGCCCTTCGGAAAAACGTCTTGGCCAAATGTTATGGCGGTGACGTTTCTCGGAAACGCAAACTCTTAGAAAAACAAAAAGCCGGTAAAAAACGGATGAAAGCCATCGGATCAGTCGAAGTCCCTCAAGAAGCCTTCTTGAGTGTCCTATCCATGGATGACGAATAACCAATGAATGTCAAAACCAGGATACTCGAAAAATTTTAAAAAAATGACGAGGAAGGACGACGAAGGTTGAACTAAGGTTCATCAAGGAGGCATGACAAAGTCAGATTTTAAAATTTAATGAGTATGAATAACCAAGGAAGAGGTGGGTGGGCATAGCCCACCCACTTTTTACAAAGGAGAAAATGATGAAAACTGTAACCTATCTTGAAAACTTACTCGCAATTCCTTCCCCAACTGGTTTTACCCAGGATGTGGTGTCCTATTTGGTGGAGACTTTGGAAAACCTGGGTTTAGAACCACAGGTCAGCCCCAAAGGGAATGTCTTAGTAACTTTGAAGGGAAAAGAGGAAGGGCCTGCTCGTCTTTTGACAGCTCATGTGGATACATTGGGAGCGATGGTTCGGGCCATTAAACCGGATGGTCGTTTGAAGTTGGACCGGGTTGGTGGTTTTCCTTGGAACATGATTGAAGGGGAGAACTGTTTGGTTCATTTGGCAGATGCTTCGACGGTTTCAGGGACGATTTTGTTACACCAAACCTCTACCCATGTCTATAAGGATGCAGGGACTCTTGAGCGGAGCCAGGAGAATATGGAAGTTCGCTTGGATGCCAAGGTGACTAAGGCAGAAGAGACTCAAGCTTTGGGGATTCAGGTTGGCGACTATGTTTCCTTTGATCCACGGACTCAAGTGACGGAGACAGGTTTTGTTAAGAGTCGTTTTTTGGATGACAAGGCCAGTGTTGCGATTTTGTTAGCGCTCTTGGAACAGATTCAATCTGAAGGAATTCAGTTTCCAGTAACCACGCACTTTATGTTCTCAACCTTTGAAGAGGTTGGTCATGGAGCTAATTCGTCCATCCCAGACCAGGTGGTGGAATATCTAGCTGTGGATATGGGAGCCATGGGTGATGACCAAGCCACGGATGAATACACGGTTTCCATTTGTAGTAAGGATGCGACGGGTCCCTATCATTATGGTTTCCGTCGCCAGCTAGAAGCCTTGGCTCAGGAATTTGACATTCCCTACAAAATTGATATTTATCCCTTCTACGGCAGTGATGCTTCGGCAGCTATGAGGGCTGGATGGGACGTGCGCCACGCTTTAATCGGTCCGGGGATCGAATCTAGCCATTCTTATGAGCGCACCCATGTCGATTCCTTGAAGGCTACCTCTGATTTGATTTTCCGCTATCTCCAATCTCCTCTAATGGAAGGTTAAACATGAAAGTAATTTACACTTCAATCCGGGCCAATCTGGTTAAGGATTTGGTTCAGGAAGCTTTGGACCTGGAATCCAAAGGTTACCGTGTCTTTTACATTGCTCCCAACTCCCTGTCTTTCGAAAAAGAAAGACAGGTTTTGGCATGTCTGCCCAAAAAGGCTTCTTTTGGTATCACGGTGACCCGTTTCCAACAAATGACCCGCTATTTGCTGCTGGATCAGGAGACAGAAGTCCAACGCTTGGATGATTTGGGGCTGCAATTGTTGATTTATCGGGTTTTACAGACCTTCCCCCTCGATCAGTATAGAGCTTATGGACGGATTCGGAAGGATCCAGGATTTGTGCAGGAAGTAGCCAAGCTGTATAAAGAATTGCAGGAAGCCCGGATGAGTCTGGAGGATTTGAACTATTTGGACAATCCGGCAAAAGCCCATGATTTGCAGCTGATTTTTCAAGCTTTAGATGAAAGTATGGTTGCTGAAGGCTACCTGCCTGCAACGGCCTTGTCCGATTTCATCAGCAAGCTAGAATCTGGCCGTTTGGATTCGAGCTTGGACAAGGTGGCCTTGGTCATTGATGGATTTACTCGTTTTTCTGCTGAGGAAAAGCACCTCTTGGGGCTCCTGCATCGCAAGGGCTGTCCCATTGTCGTTGGGACTTATGCCGGCGGGCGTGCACGGAAGCAGCAGTACCTTGAAGGAAATCTCTATCAAGCCAGTGTGGAATTTCTTCAAGATCTAGGGAGGGATTTTCAGGCTCAGATTGTGGAAGGTTCTGCTGGAGTTCAAGATGCCTTTCAAGAACTAACGGATAGGCTAGAAATTTTTTATGAATTTGGTCCTATACAGGACCTGCCTCCGCTAGAGGTCCCTCTTTTCTTACATAAATGGGGAAATCCACAAGCGGAAGTCGAATGGGTGGCACGGCAGATTCGCCGTCTCTTAGCAGATGGTTACCGTTATAAGGAAATCCGCTTGCTCTTGGGGGATGTGGAGACCTATGCTCCGCAGGTAGCGACTATTTTTGATCGCTATCAAATCCCCTTCTACATCGGTCGCCGGGAAGCTATGTCTGACCATCCTCTCATTCACTTTGTGGAGTCCCTGGAAAGTTTGGTTCGCCGGCATTTTCGTCGAGAGGATTTGACCAATCTTTTGCAGACAGGCCTTTATGGAAACTTTGAGACTGAAGAGTTAGACCAGTTGGAATCCTATTTGCGTTTCAGCGATACCAATGGTTTGACAGCCTTGCAGCGGTCATTTACATCCAATGACGGAGATCGCTACGATTTGGACAAGCTTAACCACATCCGAGATGCGATTCTAGCGCCCCTTCTTCCTTTTGTCAAAGCCAAAAAACAAAAAGGGGCTAGTCTCCTCAAGAAGTTTCGGACTCTGTTAGAGGAAATCGCTTTGCCAGCCAACTTGGCCCGGTTAAGTCAGGGCTTGGATTTGCGGGAGCAGGAGCAGCAGGCCGAGGTTTGGAAAGCTTTTACGGACTTGTTTGCGCAAATGGATCAGTTGGTGGGAGATACGCCCCTGACAGTAGCAGAATTCTTGGAACTCTGGCGGGCTGGAATCCAGTTGGCTAGCTATCGAACGGTACCAGCTACAGTTGATGTGGTCCAGGTCCAGTCTTATGATTTGGTCCAGCCCTTGGTGGCTAAGCAGGTCTTTGCCATTGGTTTAACGGAAGATTTCTTCCCTAAAGAAGGGGGAGAAATGGGGCTTCTGACCATTGAAGAAAAGGAAAAACTCAATCAACATGCGGATCAAGGTCAAGCGTTGATGATCCCTTGGCGAGAAAATGGGCCTAAGAATCATTTTACCGCCCTGTCTCTCTTAAATGCCGCAGAGGAAGCTCTGTATCTAACTTGTCCAGGGCAGATTGATAATAGTGAAAAGCGGCCCTCTCCTTACCTGCAAGTCCTAGGGAAATTTGGTATTCAGTGGACAGAGTCACACGAGCAGAGGCTAACTGCGGATGATATCGGTTCCTATCAAGGACTCCTGTCCCAAGTAGTGGATCTTTATCAGGAAGGAATTCAGGCAGAGTGGAAGGCGGAGGAAGAATCCTATTGGAAGGCCTTGATTCGCCATTTGCGTCGTCATTTGGCTCAAGAAGGATTCAGTCTGCCTGGTTTGACCTACCAGGTTCAGAGTCGTCCCTTACAGGAGGAGACCTTGGCTCGACTCTATCCACAAGATCAAGGACTCAAGTTGTCTGTTTCCAGCTTGACTGACTATTACAAGAATCCTTATTCCTACTACCTCAAACATGTGCTTCGCCTACGTGAAGAAGGCAGTATTCACCCTGATGCGCGGATTCATGGCCAGTACATGCACCAAATTTTTGAGGAATATTTTGAGCATTTATCTTATGGAGAACCGGCACAAGCCTTACAAAGAGCGATTGAAACAGTGAATCAAGAAGCCTATGTGCGCTACCGGTATGGTTTGGACGGTGAAAGTCGTTTTTCTCAACGAATTTTGTTGGATATTGTTCGGACATCGGCCAAAACTTTGGAAGCACCTGTCACGGAAACTCTGGAGGAAGAGCTATATTTCCACTACCTCCTATCACCTCAAGACAAGCTCTATGTGAGCGGGGTTATCGATCGCATTGACCAGCTTCAAGGAACCTCGATTAAAGGGGTGGTAGACTACAAGTCAGCGAATCAGAGCTTTTCTTATCAAGATTTTTACAATGGTCTGAACTCTCAGCTGGTGACCTACCTCGATTACCTGTCCAAGGATCAGGTTTTTGGAGCTATGTATTTCCATCTCAACAATCCTTTGATTTCCTTTAAAAAACAAGAAGAATCCGGTCAGTATCTAGCTCAAGCCATGAAAGAATTTACCTACAAGGGCCTCTTCTTGAGCAAGGAGAAAAATCGGTTGACGGATCAATATTTGCTGAAAAGCGGTCGCAAGGACTTTACCTTAGAGGAAGAAGAACTGGCTCTGCTCCTAGCCTATAATCGTCTGCTCTTCCAAAGGGCTGGACAAGCCATCCGGCAAGGGCAATTTCCTGTTCACCCCATTAGTGAAGATGGTCAATCGGTGCGCGCTTATGTCGACCAGTACAAGGCCATTACTCAGTTTGAAACACCCTATCATTACCAGAACCTACGAATTCTGGACCAGTTTGAAGGGGTCGCCAACAAGGAGGACTGGCTGGTAAAAATTCGTCAAGAATTGGATATGCAAAGGCAGGAGGAGGAATAAGATGAAACCTGTACCGTTTTTAAAGCCAGAAGAGATTCACCTCTTGCAAGAAAAAGAGGCACAGCTGCAAACCGACCGCAAACGGACTCCTGAACAGATTTTAGCCATTTATAGCTCTGGCCAAAATATCTTGGTTTCGGCTTCGGCGGGGTCTGGTAAGACCTTTGTGCTGGTTGAGAGGATCATGGATCAGCTTAGCCGTGGTATTGGGATTGATCAGCTGTTTGTATCGACCTTTACGGTTAAAGCTGCTGGCGAACTCAAGGAACGGCTTCAAGCCAAGTTAACGGAAAAATTATCGGATCAGAACTTAAGTCCTGTTTTACGGGAGCACTTACTGCGTCAGCGACAACTCTTGCCTCACAGCGATATTGGCACTATGGATGCCTTTAACCAGAAGCTGCTTTCAAGAGAGGGCTACCGCCTGAGTGTCAGTCCTAATTTTCGGATTCTCTCCGACCCTAGTGAGCTGCTCCAATTTCAGAAGGAGGTCTTTGCGCAAGTCTTTGAACGCTATAGTTCTGGTTCAGGAGAAGAGGACTTTTACAATCTGGTTACTAATTTCACGGGCCAAGCCAAGGATATCTCCGGTTTCCGTAGGGTAGTTTATGACCTGGCTGAGTTTATGGATGCCCTGCCTCAACCGCTGGAATGGTTGGAGCAGGCGGTAAATCCTCAGGAAAGTCAGGATTTACGGCAAATCTCACGGGAGTTATATCCAAGCTTGGCGGCTGACTGTTGGACGGCTGCTGATCAAATCTACGACCTCACACAAGATCTGGATTATAAAATGTTCAAAAAGGATGGCAAGAAAACGGCTGTCTTTCTCAAACATGAACAGATGATGGAAGAATTGCGAGCCTTGGCTCAAGGTCTGGATTCGACACTATCATGGGCTGAACTGGAAGAGAAGCTTAGCCAGATTTTATCTCTCCTTCCCAAAACAGGGGTGATTACTGTGGCTGGGGTTAAATACGATTTTCTCAAGACCATTGTGGACCAAGTTCAAGGGCTGCAATCCTTACCCTTTATCTTGGAACAAGAAGCAAACGTCGCTGAGATACTTGATGCTCTTAAGCGCTTTGTGAGGGATTATTATCAGGCCCTCCACCAGGCTAAATTGGCCGAAAATGCCTTTACCTTTAGTGATGTCAGTCACCTAGTGCTGCAGCTTTTGCGGGAATTTCCAGATTTACGTGAGGAGTTAGTGGCGACCTATCATGAAATTATGATTGACGAGTACCAGGATACCAACTCCCTACAAGAGGAAGTGTTGGAACTCATCTCTAGTGGTCACAACCGTTTTATGGTGGGGGATATTAAACAGTCCATTTACCGTTTTCGCCAGGCTGAACCTGAAATTTTTAACCAGAAGTTTAAGTTGTACCAAGACAATCCTCAGGCTGGACAGTTGATTTTGCTCAAGGAGAACTTCCGGAGCCAAGAGTCTGTTTTGCAAGCGACCAATGGTCTTTTCAAACACCTGATGGACGAGGAAGTTGGAGAAATTGACTACAATCAGGTTCATTATTTGGTTGCCGGAAGTGCTGGTCAGAAGCAAGCGGATTTGCAAGCTCAAGCCCAGTGTTTGATCTTTGATCAAGAAAGCGAAGGCGTTTTAAATGAAGGTCATGTCTTGCTTTCTCAGATTCAGGATCTTCACAATTCCGGTGTTCCTTATAAAGATATGTGTGTCTTGGTTGAAAGTCGAACCCGTAATAAGTCCTTGGTGGACCTCTTCCAGCAATGGCAGATTCCCCACCTCGAGGATCAGGGTCAGGGTTCCTACCTCCAAGCCGTTGAGGTGATGGTCATGTTGGATACCTTGCGAGCTCTGCACAATCCCTTGCAGGATTACGCCCTCTTGGCTCTCCTCAAATCGCCCATGTTCGGATTTGATGAGGATCAATTGGCCCGCATAGCCTTGCAAGAGCAGGAAGCTCCCCTATCCTTTTTTGAAAAAATGAAAAAAGCCCATGCAGGTACAGGGGCTGCGCCAGACTTAATGGAGACAGCCCTTCAGGAGAAAATCAGTCTTTTCTTGGAGTATCTGAATTTCTGGCGGGATTATGCGAAATTGCATAGTCTCTATGATTTGATTTGGAAAATTTACAATCAGCGACACTACTATGATTATGTTGGAGCTTTGCCGGATGGGGCCAAGCGGCAAGCCAATCTTTATTCCTTAGCCTTGCGGGCTCGGCAATTCGAGCAAGGTGGCTATAAGGGCTTAGCTCGCTTTGTCGACCGCATTGAAAAAATCCTTGCGGCGGACAAGGACTTGGCGGATGTGGTCACGGAAGTGGACGAGGATGCAGTTCAAATCCTGACAATCCATAAGAGTAAGGGGTTGGAGTTCCCTTATGTCTTTATCTACAATTTAGACAAGGATTTTAATAGCGAGGATTCTAAGGGGCGGATGCTCCTGAGTCGGGATTTGGGAATTGGAATTCAGTCCGTCAAGGTGCTGGAGACTCCCAATGACAAGCCCAATCACCTGCAATCCGTTCGTCTGTCTTTGCCTTCTCTCAATTACCAACGGATTCGGCAGGAGAAGCGCCGGCAGACTCTGTCAGAAGAAATGCGATTGTTATATGTCGCGATGACACGGGCTGAGAAGCAACTCTTTCTGATTGGAAGAGGGAAGCGGAGTAAGTTGGAAGATGCTTATCCAGGAATCGGTCCTAGTCAGGTTTTAGCAGCCAGTGACCGTCTGAGTTATAAGAATTTTCAAGATTGGGTCTTGGCGGTTGCGTCTGCCTTTCCTAGCTTTAAACAGGAAATGGCTGTAACCTTCCTAGGACAGGAGGATCTGAACTTACAAGAGCCACAAGAGACAGTTCCGACTCTACCCGTGGATCCGGATGACCTAACAGCCAACCGCCAGTCAGAGGATTTGACCCGTGCTTTGGAGATTATTGAGAATGTAGATCGTCTGAATAGTCTCTACCAGGCAGCTATCCAGTTACCAACCGTGCGAACTCCTAGTCAGGTTAAGGATCTTTATCAACCAGTCTTTGATCAAGAAGGTGTGGCTTATATGGAGCCGGCACAGGCTATGCCTCTGGACTTTCCTTTGCCAGAACTTGGTCGGAAGAAGTCAGCCATTAAAGCGAGTCAGATTGGGTCGAGCCTCCATGCCTTTATGCAAGGTTTAGATTTATCCCAAGGAAGAGTGGATCAAGAGGTTCTGGAGGAGCGTCTGGCTCAGATGAAATTGGAGCCAGCTTTGGCTAAGGCTTTGCCCTTGAATAAGGTTATGGACTTTTTCCAAACAGAACTGGGGCAACTCTTTTTAGCCAACCCTTCTCGACTCCACAGGGAAGCCCCTTTTGCCATGTTGCAGAAAGATCCAGCTAGTGGTGAGGAATTTGTAGTTCGGGGGATTTTAGATGGGTATCTCTTGTTTGAAGATGAAATTATTTTATTTGACTACAAAACAGACCGTTATCGGAATCCAGCTCGACTTGTCGATCGTTACCGTGGTCAGATGGCCTTGTATGCCCAAGCTCTGAAACAAGCTTATGGAATCAACAAGATTCAATCGTATCTGATTCTTTTGGGAGGAAAGGAGACTCAAGTGATTCCTATCGGGAATTCCTAGCAAGGTCTCCCCATTTTCTAGCATTTATGCTAAACTAGTAAGGAGGAGGTAGACCATGATAAAAATTTTTGGTCAAGTACGCTACCATTGGCAGCCCCAACTATCCATCCTGATTATCTATTGGTCACTCTCTTTAGTTCCTATTTTTTTGGGTTTGGCTTTGATGTATGAAAGTTCACGGATTCCAATGGTGGTTTTGTCGTCCTTTGTACTGTTTATGATTTTAATGGGCATTGGATTTCACCGGTATTTTACCATCTATGACTCAGGAACGTTACGGATTATCTCCGCTAACCCCTTCCATCCTTCTAGATTAGCTATTGACCAGATACAAAAAATAGAGGTGACCAAAACCTCTATTACCCTTTATTTATTTGGCCAAGAAAAAGGCTTGACCTATTATATGCGAAAATGGCCCAAGAAGTATTTTGTTAATGCCTTGGCGTTGAACCCTCATTTCAGGGGGGAGGTCGTTCTAACAGACCATCTCATCCACTTGGATTATTATGAGGTCTATTACCAGGACAAGGGTTAGTGTTCGATGGCCTTTGTTGGGCATTCTTTAATAGCCTGGATTAGGCCTGGGTCAGAGTCTAAATCTAGACTAAGTTCGTCTGTTTGGTAGAATTTAACGATACCATTGTCATGGTAGTCAAAAACATCGGAGTAAGTTTGGCAAAGGCCGCATGCGATGCAGCGTTCAGGTATAAGTGTAACTTTCATAGTTCTATTGTATAGAGAATAGGGCTAAAAAACAAGAAAAAGAGGTAGATTGTTTTGAGTAGAAAACGTAAAAGTGAAATTTCAGATGATAAACTCAATTCGTGGTTGGTGTGGGCAGTGTCTGCAACAGCAATTGTTGTTATTATTATTTCTGGAGTTTTGATTTTCTTATCCGTTGGCGGTAGCAATCAACAAGAAGCTGTACAAGGCTTCTATAGTTCTGAGGTATCTGCTGGCAACGCAGCTTCTTCAACAGAGACTACTGAAGAGTCAACGGATGAGGAAGCGGCTAGTGAGGATGAAGAGACTACAACTAGTTCCAGTCGTCGGAATACCACTGGAGGAGCGACCATTACTGTTCAAGCGGGTGAGGGAGAAGCCGCCATTGCGGCGCGTGCAGGAATTTCCATTGCGGAACTGGAAGCTTTGAACCCAGGAAATATGAGTACCGGATCTTGGTATGCTAATCCTGGTGATGAAGTACGAATTGAGTAGGAGTCATCATGCAAGCATTACAAATTGCCATTGACGGCCCAGCATCTAGTGGAAAAAGCACCGTTGCCAAACTTCTAGCCAAAAAATATGGCTATACGTATTTGGATACAGGAGCTATGTATCGGGCAGCAACCTATCTGGCCCTTCAGGAAGGACTGGATTTGGAAGATGCTGCTGGAATTGTAGCCGCCTTGGATGCTGCCCCAATCTCATTCGGACGCAATACGGGCGGCGAACAATGGGTCTATGTTGGAGATGTTGAGATTACAGATGCTATTCGCCAACCCGATGTTACTCAGGCTGTATCGACAGTCGCTGCTTTGCCGGAGGTTCGGGAAAAATTAGTCCAACAACAACAAGCTCTGGCCCAAGCGGGAGAGATTGTGATGGACGGTCGGGATATCGGAACCACCGTTTTACCGAATGCCCAAGTCAAGATTTTCTTAGTCGCTTCTGTGGAGGAACGAGCAGAGCGCCGCTACAAAGAGAATTTGACCCGAGGCATCGAAACCGATCTGGAGGTCTTAAAGGCAGAGATTGCTGAAAGAGACTATAAAGACAGTCACCGGGAAGTTTCCCCCTTGAAACCGGCAGCAGATGCCATCCATTTTGATACCACAGGAGTATCCATTGATGGGGTTGTCGCTTTTATTGAATCTAAAATTGAAAAAATAAAAAAATAATACTTGACAGAGAGTTCTGATGTGGTACAATGGTTTACATGAGAAAAGCAGAAGTGAGAGCTTCTCGCCTTGCGACTAACGTTGTCTGGCTCTACGATTCAAGTCCTGTCAAGGATTCTATTCGTGTGAGTGGGTGTGCGTTAGCAGACCCACTCTTGTTTTTCTCGAAATAAAAAAAAGAGGTGAACACCATAGCAAAACAAGACTTATTCATCAATGATGAAATTCGTGTGCGTGAAGTTCGCTTGATTGGTCTTGAAGGGGAGCAGCTTGGAATCAAACCATTGAGTGAAGCTCAAGCCATCGCGGATGATGCCAATGTTGATTTGGTTCTTATCCAACCCCAAGCAAAACCACCGGTTGCTAAAATTATGGACTACGGTAAGTTCAAATTTGAGTACCAGAAAAAGCAAAAGGAACAACGGAAGAAACAAAGCATTGTGACCGTCAAAGAAGTTCGTCTAAGTCCAACCATCGACAAAGGTGACTTCGAGACAAAACTTCGGAATGCACGCAAATTCCTTGAAAAGGGAAATAAAGTCAAAGTGTCCATTCGATTCAAAGGTCGGATGATCACCCACAAAGAAATTGGAGCTAAGGTTCTCGCTGATTTTGCTCAGGCAACACAAGATGTTTCCATTATCGAGCAAAGAGCGAAAATGGATGGACGTCAAATGTTCATGCAATTGGCACCAATTCCAGACAAAAAATAAAGTCTGATCATTAGAAAAGAGGAGAAATCATGCCAAAACAAAAAACACACCGCGCATCTGCTAAACGTTTCAAACGTACTGGTTCAGGCGGACTTAAACGCTTCCGTGCTTACACTTCACACCGTTTCCACGGAAAAACTAAAAAACAACGTCGTCACCTTCGCAAAGCTTCTATGGTTTCTGCAGGAGACTTCAAACGTATTAAATCAATGCTTACAGGTCTTAAATAAGACACACTCGTATAACTAGAATCTGGAGGAAAACTAAATGGCACGTGTTAAAGGTGGCGTTGTATCACGCAAACGTCGTAAACGTATTCTAAAACTCGCTAAGGGTTACTATGGAGCTAAACATATCTTGTTCCGCACAGCGAAAGAACAAGTGATGAACTCTTACTACTATGCATACCGTGACCGTCGTCAAAAGAAACGTGACTTCCGTAAACTATGGATTACACGTATCAATGCGGCAGCTCGTATGAACGGACTTTCATACTCACAAATGATGCATGGCTTGAAATTGGCTGAAATCGAAGTAAACCGTAAAATGCTTGCGGACCTTGCTGTGAACGATGCAGCAGCCTTCACAGCCTTGGCAGACGCTGCTAAAGCGAAACTAGGTAAATAAAAAGGTCCAGTGGACCTTTTTATCCCGAGCCTTGAAATTAAAGAGCGAGGCAGGTCCAGCGGACCTTTTTGTCCCGAGCCTTGAAATTAAAGAGCGAGGCAGGTCCAGTGGACCTTTTTATCCCGAGCCTTGAAATTAAAGAGCGAGGCAGGTCCAGTGGACCTTTTTATCCCGAGCTTAAAAATTAGAGAGCGAGGAAGGTCCAGTGGAATAAGTCCTGCAAGAGTTGTGGGATTTAGCAATAGGATCAAGCGAACCTAGTTCGCTACAATTATTCGTCACTCAAAAATAAAAAAATGACGTTAGAAGAAACCTTTGGATTTATCCAAGGTTTTTTCTTGCAATCTTGGAGGTATCATGAAATTTGCAATAATCGGTGCTTCTAGCCGCATTGGATTGGAAGCGATTGACTTAATTCTAAGTGAGACAGACTGGGATTTGAATCTTTTTCTACGGAATCAGGAAAAATTATCCCATGTGAATTTACCGAGTGATCGTGTGCATATCTTTGAAGGTAGTGCCGACAGTGTTGAGGATTTAGTACCGGCTCTGGAAGGAGTGGACTTTGTCTTCGCTAGTCTTGCAGGAGATATGGAAGCACATGCAAATGCCTTGGTTACTGCGATGAAAGAAGCAGGTGTGGCGCGCATGAGTTTTGTTACAACGCTTGGGATTCTTGATGAAGTCCCTGGTGCTTTTGGAGCATGGAATAATCAGGCAATTGGTGCTTATTTGCCCCCTTATCAGGCTGCGGCAGAGATTATTGAGGCTTCAGACTTGGATTACACCATTTTCAGACCTGCTTGGTTGACCAATCAAGCGGAAGTGGACTACGAGGTAACCTTGCGGGATGAGCCCTTCAAAGGGACTGAGATTTCTCGCCGCAGTGTAGCTGCAGCAGCACTTGATTTGGCAAGCAATCCTGAGAAATACAGCCGTCAAAATATTGGTCTAAACAAACCAGGAACGGATGGTCCTAAACCTGCCTTTATGTAATACTCTTTGAAAATCAAATTTAACTGTTGTCAAGTCAGACAGTAGACTGTCTGCGGCTCACTTCCTAGTTTAAGATTGATTTTCATTGACTATAAGTTACGGGTGGCTATCCAACCATAAATCATGAAAACATCCCGTCAGTTCAACTGATAGGATGTTTTTTATGCATAGGACTGGTCTTTAACCATAGTTAAAAATCCAGTAGGAAGACTGCCTCACTTTAACCACAATCCGCTAGCCGCAATTAAGCCTCTTCCCAGATTTTCTTCGAAAAAACCAACGCTGGAAATCTCTTTGTAGAGCGCTGCGACTGGTGGACTAAGAGTTTTTTGGTGCTGAATGTTTTCAACAGATAATTGCCGAAGAGATTCGGCTAATTCCATCAGAAATCGTTTTTCATCATTTTTTTCAGAAAATAGATTTTTAAAGTGCAGTAAAATGTTTCGTTCCGATTCAGTTATCTTCGGATCAAGGATAAGATTGTAGATTTGGTTGTGGATGTTTTCAAAGTTTATTTTCATTCTCTACCCTCTATATCCTGGAAGGTAATAGCCTTGTCCGAGTGATTTTGCCCAACCAGTTGTGATTGTATTGGTGGTTGCCTCAAAAATCCCTTTCGTGACTATATAATCCCATTTACCATTTGGATAGCGACAGGAATAACCATTTGCTCCTTCCATTATAAATTTACAAGTCCCAGAGTTTCCTCCATATATATTTGTAAGCGTACTTGAATTGAGTTTTGTTAGCATAGATATAACCTCCATTAGATATAGTGAATCGAAAAGTGTCGATAGTAAGAGTGAGAGGATTGATTTAAATGTCAGAACAAAAGTGTAATTTTTTCTCTCTTAACTCTTCATTCGTAATCTTAAAGCTTTTCTAGAAAATCTTCAAGAAAAAACCAATCTTTAATTTCTTTGTGTGAAACAATAGAATCATTTGAATATTCCCTCTATCTATCGTACAATAGAGGTTGTGAAACTAGGAGAGAGGGTTCGGTTTGTGAAGAAGATTAGTCCGAAAAATTGGTTGTTGTTTGTGATATTTTTGGGAATGCTAGTGGCTGCTTTGTTGCTGTTGCCGATGATTCCTGAACAGTTTGATCGCTGGCAGGCTAGTTCTAAGATTGAGCAACTCAAGCAGGAGAATGCGGCCTTGGCCAAGGAGTCTAAGAGTGCCAAGCAATACGGTCGGATCGGTCAAGCCGAGGTGGTGGCTTACTATCCTAGCAATTTGGAATCCAGTACCAACCAGCAAATTCAGGACCTAATCTTAGCGGATACGCAGACCTTGAATCCTGAAGGGGAAGATAAGGATTTGAATGCCTTGATTTTTTATTTAGTGGATAAAGAAGAAGGGGCTTTTGCCAATACCCAGCAGGTTAAGCTGGTAAAAAGGGAGTATCCTGTATCTCCAACTTATGTAGGAACTGAGAAAGAGACAACTCTCGCTTCTTACTACTATACAGATGAAGGTGAACAACTTCGGATGGATCAGCTCTTCCAGGATCCTGAAGCAGCTCACTCCAAAATGCTGGATATGATCAAGGCCAACCTTTTATCTCAGAATTTAAATGCCAATCGTGTGGCAGAAGTGATCGAAAGTTTGCAATACACAGACTTAGCCGATTGGGATTTCTACTATGATAAAAAGAGCTTCTGGATTCAACTTCCTCAAGCAATTGGAGAGGTCAAGCAAGTAGCGGTGCCTTTAACGATTTTGTTTGATGTGGTCAATCCAGAGATGCTCAAAGGAGCGGATGCAGAGTCCTACCGGGCTTACATGGCTCCTTCGACCAAGAAGGTCATTGCTCTCACTTTTGATGATGGTCCGGATACCCAGCTCACACCGAAGCTGCTCGATATTTTAGACAAGGAGAAAGTTCCTGCAACCTTCTTTGTATTAGGACGGAATGTAGCTGGAAATGAAACGATTCTGCGCCGCATGAACAAACAAGGGTCAGAAGTGGCCAACCATACCTTTAATCATCCGAATCTACAGCTCATGACAACAGATGGTGCCTTGGCTGAGATTCGCGAGACGCAGAGTGAAATCAAACGAGCGACTGGTATTGATTCCAAGCTCTTCCGGCCGCCGTTTGGAAACTACACAGCTCAGACTC
The DNA here is from genome assembly GCF_015831295.1 of Streptococcus sp. NLN64. Classification (NCBI taxonomy): domain Bacteria; kingdom Bacillati; phylum Bacillota; class Bacilli; order Lactobacillales; family Streptococcaceae; genus Streptococcus; species Streptococcus sp. NLN64. The sequence goes on along the minus strand of NZ_JADXDQ010000010.1, from coordinate 29,679 downwards.
AACTGTATGCAGGACTTCCAACGATTTTGTGGTCCGTGGATACCTTAGATTGGCAGAACCACAATCCAGAGATGATTCTAGACCAGGTGAAGACCTATGCACGACCGGGGGGGATTGTCCTTATGCATGATATCCACAAAGAGACGATTGATGCGGTACCGGCAGTTATTGATTACCTCAAGGAAGAAGGTTATGAATTTGTGACCGTGACAGAATTACTCAAAGTCAAGGGCATTGATCCACAAGGAATTTACTATGACCGTGATGGTCTGATTGAATAACATACTCCGTTAGGTTATCTTTTATTACTGTGTTAGCTCGTCTTGCCATACTTGAGTATTGTCTACAACTCGCTGCTTTGTACTAAAAGCAAATTAGAAGACTAACAAAAAGCAAGGATTGATTTCCTTGCTTTTTGTTATAGCCCTAAAACTTCAGGTTTAGCCGCAGCCAATTCACGGTAAAAGGCTGCACGGGTTGTGTAAATATAAGGAGATAGCCAGAGGCTACCGATTCCAAAAGTTAGGATGGAAAGCAGAGCCCAGCCAATAAAACTAAGGTCTAAGAGAAAGAGGTCTAGTTTATGACCATCCATCAGAATCCGTGATTTGGTGATGGCTTCAGTTGGTTCGATGTCTTTACCTTGGGCGACCAAATCTTCAATAATATAGTTGGTCATGGAATAGGAATAGGACTTAATCAAACCTGGTACGATCAATAAGAGGGTCCAACAGAATAAGAAAATATACTGAAGGATACCGCTGATGAGGACAGGCATGAAACGACCTTGGCGGAAAGCAGTAAAGAATGCAGTGAAGATATTTTCTTCCTTTTGCTTGTCTAAAAGGTTAAGAAAGGCCATTTGAGCACTAGCGAAAAAGAATAAGGACAGGATTCCTCCAAGACCATATGTGAGCACACTAATGATTCCAGGTAAAAATGTTAGCAACATGGTTAAGCCAACTGCCCAAGTCCAGTTGCCAGCCAAAGCTTCCTTGGCTTGATTTTTTAACAGTGTTCGATTCATGAAATCCTCCAAACAATTGTACAGTGGTTAGTATAGCAGAATTGGTAGCTTTGTCAAGATATGAAAAAGACCAGGCATAAGGCCTAGTCCTTGTTTCTCTCATATTCCTCTGATTCTGTTTCGCTTAGAATAGCAGCAATTTTCGTATTGATGAGGTCAATGGCAACTTTGTTGGTGACTCCTTCAGGAATAATGACATCCGCATAGCGTTTGGTAGGTTCGATAAATTGGTGGTACATGGGTTTGACCACTTCAAGGTATTGTTTGATTACAGAATCTAGGCTACGCCCGCGTTCTTCAATATCTCGTTTGATCCGTCGGATGATCCGCACATCATCGTCAGTGTCTACGAAAATTTTGATGTCCATAAGGTCACGGAGTCGTTTGTCCTCCAATACTAGGATTCCCTCAACGATAAAAACATCTTGAGGTTCTTGACGATAACGGCGGTCACTACGGGTGTGGGCAGTGTAGTCATAGGTTGGAATGTCTACAGGTCGTCCAGCGCGGAGTTCGCTTAATTGTTCAATCATCAAATCTGTGTCAAAGGCAAGGGGATGGTCATAGTTGGTTTTGACCCGCTCCTCAGGAGTTAAGTGAGACTGATCCTTGTAGTAGGAATCGTGCTCGATCATGGCAATCTTAGCATTAGGGAAGTTGGATAAGATGGCCCGAGATACACTGGTTTTTCCGCCACCGGATCCACCTGTTACACCGATAATGATTGGTTTTTTATGCATGAAATCGTCCTCTCTATTTTTCCTATTCATTGTACACTATTTTCCCTACTATGTCAGTAGGCTGGTCCATGTTATAATGGAGTGAGGTGAAAAAATGATTACATTTGGAATTTTAGCAACCAGCCCGATTGCCCATGAGTGGATGAAGGCTGTGACAGTAGCAGGGGGCTATAAACTTGGTGCGGTTTATTCACGAAGTCTTGAGAAAGCCCAAGCTTTTGCGGATCAATATGGTTCGGAGATAGAGACTTACGACTCTTTGGAGTCCTTCCTCGCGGATCCCAAACTCGACTTGATTTACATCGCCTCGCCCAATGGCCTTCATTTCCAACATAGCCGCTTGGCCCTTGAAGGTGGAAAACATGTCGTGGTGGAGAAACCAGCAGTTTTACGTCCTTTTGAGTGGGCCAGCTTATTTTCTTTGGCCAAGGAAAAAGGGGCTATGCTCTTTGAAGCAGCACGGAATGTGCATGAAAAGGCTGTGACCCTTGTTTCCGATTTTTTGAAAAATCAGGAAATCTTGGGGGCTAATCTGCGTTATGGCAAATACTCTTCGAAAATGCCATCCCTATTAGCCGGTGAACTGCCTAATGTCTTTTCTGCTACATTTGGCGGTGGTGCCTTGATGGACTTAGGCATCTATCCTCTTTATGTGGCCCATTACTGGTTTGGGAAACCTGATCAGGTTTCTTATCAGGCTCAAAAATGGAATTGGGATGTTGATTTGGCAGGTCAGGCTAACTTGGTGTATCCAAGAAGTCTGGTGACGATCCAAACTGCAAAAAATTACACGACATATCTGCCAAGTGAGATTTATACCAGACAGGGAACCTTGATTTTGGATTCGGTAGAGGAAATCAAGTCTGTTCGCTTTCGAGACCTGGCTGGTGAGGAAGAAATGCTTCCTGTTCAAGCTGCTAGCCACCAGATGGCAGAAGAGGCTATGGACTTTGCGCAGATCATTGAGAACGAAGATTGGCTTGCTTGGGAAAAATGGGCAGAACTAGCCCTTGACGTCCATGAAACGATTTGGAAATTACGCCAAGCTGCGGCCATTGTATTTGAAGGAGACAAAGATGCTGAATAATTTTCCCCAAGCCTGGCAGGAACGCTGGCAGGCTCAAGGTTTTGACCAAGCCACTCCCATTCAGGAAGCACTCTGGCAGCCCATTCAAGAAGGTGAATCACTGCTAGGGATTAGCCCAACTGGCACAGGAAAAACACTGGCTTATTTATTGCCACTCTTGCTGAAGGTGCGAAAAGGCCAGGGGCAGCAGGTGCTCATCTTAGCTCCTAATAGTGAGTTGGCAGGTCAGATTTACGAAGTGACACAGGCTTGGGCACACGACTTGGGCCTCAAGACACAACTCTTTTTATCGGGCTCTAGCCAAAAACGGCAAATGGAACGCCTAAAGAAAGGGCCTGAGGTCTTAATTGGAACCCCCGGACGGGTTTTAGAATTGGTTAAACTCAAAAAAATCAAATTACTGTCTATTGATACCATTGTCTTGGATGAATTTGACCAGTTGCTAAGTAGCTCGCAATTACCATTTGTGGAGCGACTCTTAACTTATGTGCCGAAGAACCACACCCATATCTATATGAGTGCGACTCAGGGGATTCCGATGGACCAGCTGCAGGAAGGCACGCGCCTGATTGCCCTCGGTCAAGAAGAAAAATCCAGTCACTTACAGCACTTCTACATGCAAGTGCCCCAACGTGAAAAAGTGGCGACCCTCCGGAAACTCTTAGCAGTGGATGACTTTCGAGCCCTGGCCTTCTTCAATGCCCTATCAGATGTGGGCAATGCGGAGGAGAAGCTCCAGTACCATCACTTGCCAGCCTATTCCTTGGCTAGTGATATTAATGTGCAGATGCGTAAGCACATTTTGGATCGATTTAAAGACGGTTCCATCTCTCTCCTCCTAGCAACCGATTTGGTAGCCAGAGGAATTGATATCCAAGGTTTAGACTGTGTGATTCAGGTGGATTTGGCACGGGATAAGGATACCTATACCCACCGGGCTGGACGTACCGGCCGCATGGGGCGACCAGGTTCTGTGATCACCTTTGTCAGCCATCCCCAGGAATTGAAACAACTTAAAAAATATGCAAAGGTTTCTGAAATTCAATTAAAAAACCGAGAATTATTTTTGGTAGAGGAAGATTAAAAAGCTGTTTGGGCCTTGTCCCAAACAGCTTTTTTCAGAAAATCGAAGTTTTTTCAAAAACATCTTGTAAATTATACAAAAACTATGTATAATATTCACATCAAACAAGAGGAGATACAAGATGAACGTAAAAAATATTCTTAAAGGAATGGCTGTTTTAGGCTTGGGTCTTAGCTTGGCAGCCTGTGGTTCAAGCACTGCTTCAACACCAGAAGCCATTAAAGAAAAAGGGAAATTGGTCGTCGCAACCAGTCCAGACTATGCTCCATTCGAGTTCCAGACTTTGATTGATGGGAAGAACCAAGTTGTGGGTGCAGATATTTCTTTAGCTCAGGACATCGCCGACGAATTGGGGGTCGAGCTCGAAGTTTCAACCATGAATTTTGATAATGTGCTATCGACCCTTCAGAGTGGGAAGGCGGATCTAGCCATTTCTGGTCTGACCAGCACGCCAGAGCGGGAAGCCGTTCTCTCCTTCTCAGATTCTTACTATGAGAATGGGCATTCGCTCCTAGTTCGGGCGGAAGACAAGGATCAATACCAATCTTTGGATTCTTTCAAAGGAAAAAAAGTGGCGGCGCAAAAAGGTTCGATTCCAGAACAAATGGTGAAGGATCAGTTAGCGGACGCGGAATTGGTGTCCCTCCAAGCCATGGGAGAGGCCATTAATGAATTGGTCGCTGGCAAGGTGGATGCTGTAGCCATTGATGAACCTGTTGCCCTAGGTTATATCAGCCAAAATAAGGCTTTAGCAATCGCCCAAGCTGGGCTAAAGTCCGATGAGTCTCAAGGTAACGCGGTTGCCATGCAAAAAGACAACAAGGAATTGCAAGAAGTCGTTAACAAGGTCATTGCCAAGGTTAAAAAAGATGATAGCTATACCAAATATTTGGAAGAAGCAAGTAAGTACACGGTAGTAGAAGAATAGGAGTAAGACCATGCAATTAAAAACGGTATTGAAAGGTGTTGGGATTCTGGCTCTAGGCTTGGCCTTAACAGCCTGTGGTTCTAGTAGTTCAGGGTCTACCCCTGAAGCGATCAAGGAAAAAGGGAAGCTGGTCGTCGCAACCAGTCCAGACTATGCTCCATTCGAATTTCAAACCCTTATCGATGGTAAAAACCAGGTTGTCGGAGCGGATATTTCCTTAGCACAGGACATTGCGGATGAACTTGGGGTTGAATTAGAAGTCTCAACCATGAGCTTTGATAATGTTTTGACCAGTGTAACAGGCGGCAAAGCTGATCTTGCCCTCGCCGGCCTCTCCAAAACACCGGAACGGGAAGAGGTGGTCACCTTTTCGGATTCATACTATGAAAACGGACGGGTCCTGTTAGTCCGAGCTGAAGACAAGGAAAGTCTCAAAGATTTAGAAAGTTTTAAGGGCAAAAAAGTAGCCGCTCAAAAGGGAACCCTCGAAGAACAATTGGCAAAAGAGCAAGTGGCTTCCGCTGAATTGGTTTCTCTCCAAGCCATGGGTGAAGCCATCAACGAATTGGTTGCCGGTAAAGTAGATGCAGTAGCCATTGACGAAGCCGTAGCTCTTGGCTATGTATCGCAAAATAACAAATTGGCGATTTCAGACGCGGCGCTGAAAACCCAAGAAACCGTCGGTACAGCCGTTGCTATGCAAAAAGACAACAAGGAACTCCAAGAAGTTGTCAACAAGGTCATTGCTAAGGTTAAAAAAGACGGTAGCTACGCCAAGTATTTGGAAGAAGCAAGTAAATATACGGTTGTAGAAGAATAAGGTTAACTGATTAGTCTAATACTCATTGAATTTCAAATTCTGACTTTGTCGAGCCTCTTTGATGCGTGCACGCACTACCGTCATAGTCTTTCCTTGTTATTTTTTGAAATTCTGAGAGTATTTTGATTGAAATTAGTTAAGTCTGAGTTAAGGGAATAAAACGAAGGAAAAGAAAAAAGGGACCGATTCTTGTTTTTGAGTCAATACAGTCCCTTTTTTCTTATATTAAAAAGTTTAGTTGTCTATGGGATACAGTTCTTAAATATTAGAACCTTTTTTTCAACTGCTTTAGGGAGATTACTGAGCAGGTGAGTAGCCAAAATACTACAATTCCAACCTTGGGCCAGGCGATGTCTTGATTTTGAAAGAATGTATTGCGAATTAAATCTCCCGAAGGAACGAAGGGCAGGAATTGATAGATTGCAAGAATTGCAGCAGGTATCCGTTCAGCTGGGTATAGAATCGGTGCGAAGAGTAAACCAATCATCAAGATAATTTGTGTCATTAAAATTGTTAAACTAGGACTAGTAGCATAGGCAATAGAAAAACCAAGGCTAATCATCGTTACAAGTATGAGATAAAGGACCAACAGACCTGACCAACTAAAGGTAGGTAGGATCCTAAATTTTAAAAATACTACTAAGAAAGAAATACAGACACCGGGAATAGCCGAAAGGCTCCATATAAGTATATCTGAAAGAAGGATAAGTTCTCTATTTACAGGAAGGGTTTTTACATAGGTTACAAGTCCGTTTTCTTTATCATTTGTTAAGGTCTGTGGAGCGATCGTTGTCCCGATGGTCACCATCCCCATAGTAATTGCACCAGATGCCAGGTAAAGATTAATTTGATCATCCGCTTGTGGTATGATCTGCGAGTAACCAAATGTTAGAGCCAAGGTCATCAGTAGTTGAAAAATGCAGCACAGTAGCAATAAATTCCTGTTTCGGATGTAGCTCCAGCTCATCAAAGCTAATAGTTGTTGTCGCTTACTGGTCATCGTTCATCTCCTCGTATTGGTCATTTAAGGTTACAGTTGTTATGCTGTAATGGCTAATTTCCTCTCTTTCAATTTTTTTCGTCATCCACGTTAGAACCTGTGGTACCTCTCCATTATCTGCTCGGACTTCAATCTGACCATCTTCTTTGTGAATGAAGGAAAGTGGGAAATCCATTAACACGTGAAGGTTTTGAGGAAGAAAACTGATCTTTATTTTAGCTTGATGGGAGAGTTTTTTAACAGATCCTGCTGCTTTAATTTGTCCTTGTTCCAATAGATAAAAACCGTCAGCATATTGTTCCACCTCAAGAATATTATGGGTAACAACGACTACTATATGTCCGCAAGCCGTTAATCCTTGAAGGTAAGACCAAAGTAACTTACGACGGATGGGGTCAACATCATTGGTCGGTTCATCTAAAAGTAGGATGGGAGGGGGAGCGATGACGGCCATCGCAAAAGAGGTTAGACGCTTGAGACCACCAGATAAATGATCCCCAGATTTGTTTTCCCATTTCCGAATATCTAGAGCGTCTAAAATGTGCGACACCTGCTCTTCTAATTCTGAACCTAACAATCCCCGAATTTTGCCAATTGCACGAACTGCTTGGCGGATTGAAACGCCTTTTAGAGGGGCATGCAACTGGGGCATCATTGCTACCTTCATACGTGCATCATCGGGATTTATTGTTAGGGATTGATCCTCAAACAGTACTTGGCCTGAAGTCGGCTTAACGAGACCTACGATCTGATTGAGTAGGGTCGTTTTTCCTGCTCCGTTATGACCGATTAAAGCAGTTAACTGACCAGCAGGGAAAGTACACGTAATATCTTTGTTTGCGAAAAACTGTTCTTTTTCATACTGTTTGGATAGATGTTTAATTTCTAAGTCCATGTTTCATACTCCTTTTCATCGCTATAGTATGAAAAGATTTCCCAGTCTTCCACATTTCCGTCTCCACATGTAGGACAATCTTCTTCGTAGCGGGGCCATGGATCATGGCAGAATGAAGCTCCATCTTCAAAGTTTACTTCAAATTGTGTACTTAAACTCATCGGTGGTGTGTAATTTGTGAGAACCCTGACGAATTCGTCTGCAAGTACTGCACTTAATTGAAAAATAGCTGGTCCATAAGCAATTGTAGGCGGAGAAAAATTTATTTTTTGAAATCCTAAAAACTGCCCTACAAAATTTGGCGAAGTTTTTGTATAGTGAATGTTCAAGCAATCAAAACAACCGGTTATTCCGGGAATAACAGAATAGATGCGTCCTCTACTTATCTGAGAACCACCAAATATACAAGGAACTCCTGCCTTGATGATAGCTTCATTTACACGTCTCTGTGCGGTAAAAGGAGGCTCATCCATGACGCAAATCACAATTGTCGCTTTAGATTCTAAAATAAGTTCATACACATCAGCTGAAGATTCTATTTTTTTTGTAATAGCTTTTAATGCGACAGACGAGTTCATTTTTCGAAACTCTCTTTCGGCAACTTTTGCTTTACTCAAACCAATATCGTCTTGCTTATAGAGAAGTTGACGTCCTAAATTACTCAGCTCGACAGTGTCGTAGTCTACGATTGTCAGTTGTTTGGGTCCTAAGCCAGCTAGTAAGGTTAAAACATTTGCCCCACCTCCCCCTAGCCCAAGCAGTAGAACGGAACTCTCGTTAATGTTTCTCTGTATATCTATACATTTGTTAATATCCTTTAAATATCTACGGAAATAATGAATATTTGGAATATATCTATCGTCAATTATTGGGAGCTCACAATATTCTTCTAAAACATCTGCTTGATCCAATAAATCAATTCCAAATTCGATATCCTCAGTCGTTAAAGTAGGATACATTTCTTTTAGATTCTCAATCACAAGGGATAGTGGTTTTCCATTTAGTTGATTTGCTAAGGCCAACAGCTGTCCTGAAGGGTCTACAAATTCTTTCGTAATACCTAACTGAGCTCCAATTCGAAAAACGGTCTCATTTATTGAATAGATAGGATAGATATTTTTTACGCATGGTCTTTTAAACTTCATCGTACTTCCTCCTATAGTCTTTTAGTTTATCTTTTATTACTGTGTTAGCTCGTCTTGCCGTACTTCAGTACTGTCTACGACTCGCTGCCTTGTACTAAAAGTAAACTAAAAGACTATAAATGATAATCTTGGATAGAAAAAGGGGATTAGAAATCTGTGATATTCCTAACCCCATGGTTTTCTTCATTCCTAGAAAACAACCCACAGAACATCACCAGCCTGAATAGGCTCACGAACTTTTGCCTGTCGCATATCCCCATCTCCTTTCTATATTTTCCTTATTTTATCTTTTTAATGAGTCGCCATAGATTCTTATGTAAAAAACTGCAGATTTTATGTCATTTTTGGTATAATAAAATCAATAATTTATCAAGGAAGGTGGATTTATATTGCTTAAACTAGCCATTTGCGATGATAACCCTCAAGCAAGTACGATAGTCGAATGTGCGCTAGCAGAGAATTTTTCAGAAATAGACTATACGTTAGATATTTATGAAAAACCTGAAAAATTATTGCAATCTGGGGCATCTAATTACCATCTTCTTTTTTTAGATATTGAACTGGGTTCACAGTCAGGTATTGATGTTGCTGCGAAACTGCGCAAACAAAATCCGGATATTCTGATAGTCTTTCTAACAAGTCATCGTGAGTATATGGAAAAAATTTTTCCACTTCAACCCTTTGATTATTTATTAAAACCACTAGCATTAGAACGTCTTAAACAAGTGATGGAGCGGGCGGAACAAGTTTTAGTCCTAAGTAAACGATTTTTTACTTTCTCCTACAATCATGTTCATTATAATCTACACATGATGGAGATTTTATATTTCGAAAAGGAAGGGCGTAAACTTGTCATTCATACTTTGACAGGAATCCATACTTGCTTTATGTCCACGAAGGAAGTATTAGAGCAAGTTGCAAACTATTTTGTGCAGTCTCATAATTCTTATATCTTTAATGTTCAGTATTTTTATAAACTTGAGGGAGGGAATGTCATCTTATCTCATCCAGATGGTCGATGGAGCTCCTTACCAATTAGTCGGAAGTTTCGTAAAGAACTTCCAAATCAGATCTTTCAAATTTTAAGGAAGCTAAATGGTTTTAATTAGTCTGTTTCATATTTATACAGCTATCGCAAATATCTTTATGATGGGTTACTTTTTCTATCAAGAATCCTATTCAAAATTCCCAAACAGGAGACAGATTCTGTTTTTAGTAGGACTAGTAGGAGTGGAAGCCTATGTCTACTATCAAGATCTATCATTAGCGGCTATCGTTTCTATCCTTTGTGGAGGGGTCGCGAATCTCTATTTAGCTCGTATCTACGGACATTCTTGGAAACAAGGTGTGTTTTGGACATTTTTCTTTTTAGCTCAAAGCTTACTTCTAGAGAGCTGTTTGGCACTAGTTCTGATGAATTTTATTGCCAATTTGTACACCATTGAAAGTCTTTTTATCTACATCAATTTACTGATTTTACTGGGAGCACTGCTAACTTTTTTCTTAAAACAATTTCTACGTCCAACCGAGGGAGGTGCTAGCATATTAAGATTGACCATTGTTCCAATCATTACAGCAGTTCTCCTATTTTTGGAATTGACGCAACAACAAAACAGACTCATTTTAACTTTTGGCCTGCTCATCATTAATGGACTTGTACTTTTCTTCTATGATTGGATGCAGAAAGAAGAAGTGGAGCGCATTCGAATACAATCAGAAATGGAGAGATGGGAAGGACTGCTTGAGAGCGCTAAGGCTACTCGGGCACTCAAACATGATTTGAAAAATCATCATGTGACCCTCCTTGCTCTTCTGCAGGAAGAGAAGTATGACCAAGTGAAACAGGTTCTGGGGCAAAATCTAGCTAGCTTGGAATCCTCAGAAACTTTTTATACGAACGACGGTACTTTGAATTACTTGCTCAATCAGAAACAGAGTGAGGCGAAAAAAGTTGGTGTAGAGGTCCGTATCCATTGTCTCTTGCCTGAGAATATAGCGCTTAATCCAAATATCATTGCAATTCTCTTGGGGAATCTACTGGATAACAGTATTGCGGCAGTTGCTCGGCTTGAGACTGCTGCTTCTCCTATAGAGTTACAGATTTACTATTTTAAAAACAAGTTAACGATTGCCATCCAGAATCCTTTTGATATTAAAGAAAAAAGCAGCCGTGTCCACCGTCAAAAGAGTGGTCTTGGAACGAAAAATATTCGAAAACTCGTCAGTAATAACGGTGGTCTTTACCATCAAGAAACTGATGGCCCTTTCTATAAGGTTGAAATTATTTTCCCTCGTGTGGATTTAGTTACAAGTGTGATCAACTAACTTTTCTGCTGCTTTTTAAGCATTGTAGGTTACAACTTTTGTCTTCAGTTCCATTTCTAGATAAGATTAAGTCTATTTTTAAGGTAATGGAAGAAAGTTAGAACATGCTTGTTGAAGAATGAATATGCAGAGGTTAGATGCTCCCAGTCTTTGGTTTTTATTTAAATACGTATTACACGTATGGCGTGCTTTTCTTGTCAGGAGATAAAATCACTATGCTTATGTCGAAAAAGAAAATGGTTGCGCTACTTTCCTCTCATGGCTGGAAAAAGTTAAGGAAAGAAAAGAATCTCATGTAAAGATGGATAAATCTGGTCAGAGACTTATAAGGATTCCCAGATGGGGAGATCGATTGGGAAATGAATAAGGGTTAAACTTTTCTAAAACTCTATCAGAAGCGATAGCTGAGAAGAAATTACAGAATTTTTAAATAGGTTTTTGCTTGAAATATTAGACTTCCTGCGAAACTAATGTATATGATCCAATTTCACAGCAGAATATATCGCATAACCACACTGAAATATCTTGTGACTCAGTCTTTTTTCAAATGATAACTCCGATGAATCTCAAGTTCCGTCAGTGTTTTGCAGGAAGTCTAATGATAGAAATGAAGGGAGTATAGATGAATAAAATACGTTTTTTGTTAAAAGTATAAGCGTTGCTTCCCTATCGCTTAATGTACATGGAAGCTCCATTCCAAAAATTCTTGATTAGGCAGCGAAAATGAATCTTAAAAAATTGAGAATGATTGATAAAAGATTGGGGATGACATAAGAAGGTAGAGATCGTATTGGCTGAACTAAATTGTTTTGTATAAAGGCGCAGTACCTCAAACATTAGATGTAGACTCTAGTGATTAGGGTCTTTTTTGATATCCGAAAGGGCTATCTGAATGTATAAATTTATCGTATAATAGAAAGCATGAATACTAAACCAAGGGCAGCTTATGTCCATATACCTTTTTGTACACAAATATGCCATTACTGTGATTTTTCTAAGGTCTTTATTAAGAACCAACCGGTAGATGATTATTTACGGGCTTTGATGGAGGAGATTCGAGCTTATGAGCCGGGGCCTGTAGATACGCTTTATATCGGGGGTGGAACGCCGTCAGCTTTGTCGGCACCGCAATTGGAGTTCCTCTTGGAAGGCTTGGCGTCGATTTTTGATATTAGCCAGGTGCAGGAGTGGACCTTGGAGGCGAATCCGGGGGATTTGTCTCAGGATAAGATTGATGTGATGGCCAAGGCGGGCTTGAATCGGATCTCGCTTGGAGTTCAGACGTTTGATGATCGAGAATTACGGCAGATCGGTCGGATGCACCAGGAGAAGGATATTTATGAAAGTATCGATCAGCTCAAGGCTGCAGGTTTTCATAATATTTCCATTGACTTGATTTATGCCTTGCCCAATCAAACCATGGACCAAGTTGTCACCAATGTGGAGAAGGCTTTGGCCTTGGATATTCCCCATATGAGTCTCTATTCCTTGATTTTGGAAAATCATACAGTCTTTATGAACCGGATGCGACGGGGCCAACTGAATCTCCCTCAGGAGGATTTGGAAGTGGATATGTTCCACTATATTATCAATCGGCTCAAGGAGTCTGGCTTTGATCATTATGAGATTTCCAATTTTTGCCGGCCTGGTTATGAGAGCCGTCACAATCTCATGTATTGGGATAATGCAGAGTATTACGGTCTAGGAGCAGGAGCTTCGGGCTATTTAAATGGCGTTCGTTACCGAAATCATGGTCCTATCCGCCATTATTTAGAGGCGGTTGCGGCTGGAGATGCGCGTGTCTATAAAGAAGAACTCAGCCTCAAAGAACAAATGGAAGAAGAGCTTTTCCTTGGACTTCGCAAACGGTCCGGGGTTTCGATTCAGCGATTTGAGCAGAAGTTTGCACGTTCTTTTGAAGAAGTCTATGGTAAGGTCGTAGCCCAATTGCTGGAGGAAGGCTTACTGATTCGGGAAGGTGATCGGCTTCGAACGAGCCAGAAGGGGCTCTTTTTAGGGGATACAGTAGCCGAACGATTTATTCTGGAGTAGATATGGGAAAAGTTTTTCAAGAACGAGTTCCGATTCGATTTGAATGGGTAGATAGGACAGGTCGGATTTCCCTGCCTCGTTTTATCAGTCTTTTATTGCAATTTTCTGGTAGGCAATCACAAGCGCTGGGGATTTCTGACCAGGACTTGGCTGATCGCTATGACTTGGCCTGGATTGTTTTGGAGCACCAAGTCACAATCACGCGCTTGCCTCGTTTAGACGAGGAAGTTTTACTAGAAACCGAGGCCTTGTCCCACAACCGGATTCTCTGTCATCGGAGCTTTCGGGTGATGGATACATCCGGTCAGGTCTTGCTGGAGATGCAGTCCTTGTTTGCGCTTTTAGATTTGTCCAAGCGAAAACTCAGCCGGGTTCCAGAGGAGCTGGTCCAGCGCTATGGCTCGGTTTTCCAAAAACGGGGACTGAACCCCCACTCTTTTGCGGCATTGGAGCAGTTTGAAGAGGTGATCCATCCCCTTCATTTTTTCCATATAGATCGGAATGGGCATGTCAATAATGCACATTATTTGGAGTGGGCTATGGCCAGCTTGGGTTTTAATTTTTTGGAGCAGCACCAAGTTGCGCGCGTGGCGATTAAGTATGTGAAGGAAATTCGGAGAGCCGATGAGGTTGTCGTGCAGACGCAGGTAGAGGGTCGGCGGTCGCGCCATGAAGTCTATGCTGATGGCGATTTGCGGGCTCAAGTTGAAGTAGAATGGAGAGAGAATCAAGATGTATAAGGGATATTTGTTGGATTTAGATGGGACCATTTACCGGGGCAAGGAGCTGATCCCAGAGGCGCGTGATTTTGTCCAGGAGTTGCAGAAACGGGATATCCCCTACCTCTTTGTGACCAATAACACCACCCGCCGCCCTGAGGCCATCCAGACCATGTTGGCCGAGCGCTTCGGCCTCTCGGTCCCCCTCTCTACCATTTATACCGCTAGTCTTGCGACAGTGGATTATATGTTGGAGAAAAATTTAGGGAAGACCGCCTACGTCATTGGTGAGGACGGGTTAAAGGCAGCCATCTCCGAAGCCGGTTTTGAAGAAGATCCTCTTAACCCAGCCTATGTGGTGGTCGGATTGGATACTGATTTAACCTATGAGAAGGCTAAAATTGCCAGTCTAGCTATCCAAAATGGTGCCCATTTTATCGGAACCAATCCAGACCTGAATATCCCTACAGAAGAAGGACTCTTGCCAGGCGCTGGTTCCCTCGTTCGGTTCATCCAAGCCAGCACCCGGGTGGAACCTGTCTATATCGGCAAACCTCAAGCCATTATCATGGAAAAAGCCTTGGAACGCATTGACTTGACCAAAGAAGAAGTGGTTATGGTCGGGGATAATTACATGACCGATATCCGAGCAGGGATCGATAATGGCATTGCCAGTCTACTAGTTCTGACCGGATTTACCCAAGCAGAAGAAGTACCTGACTTGCCAATCCCCCCAACCCATGTGGTGGCTTCCCTAGCGGAATGGAGTTTCCATGAATAGGCGGATTCTGGGCACAGGCCTGATTCTCGTGTTTTGGGGCCTGTCTGCCTCCATTCTGTTAACCATCCTGGCTTTTGATCTAGGCTACCCCCTCTTTCTAGAGGTCTGGGATTTACCAGGTAGACTAGGCAGGCCAGCCCAAGATTTAGCTCGGCAAGTAGACGTTCTGATGGATTACCTAACCCTGCCCTGGGTGACAGAATTGAAGTTTCCAGACCTACCCTCTTCGGAATCAGGACTCTACCACTTTTTCGTGGTTAAACTCCTCTTTCATTTCTGCCAATTGGTTTTTCTCGGAACAAGTATTGGAATGGTGATCACCAAACCTTGGCGCTGGTTACCCTCGTCTTGGTACCGAACGTGGATCCTGCTTCCACTAGGCCTTGCTTTTTTAGCAGTCTTAGTCGGATTTGACCAGTTCTTCATCTGGTTCCACCAAATCCTATTCCCAGGAGATTCCAGCTGGCTCTTTGATCCTGCAAAAGATCCGATTATTTTGTTACTGCCACAGGATGCCTTTATGCTCGCTTTTGTTTTCTGTGGAATCCTCTATGAACTTTATTTCCTTTCTTGGTACATTTATGCCAAAAGAAAAGAGCGCCGATAAATCTTCGACAACTCTTTGAGAAAAGTGTATACTGGAAAAGTAGAAAGTTACAAAGCGGGGCGAAAATCTGAATCTGGAGGTGATGCTTATGCAGGAACCACCTAGAAAGGAAATTCGCATGAGTGTTGAAGCTGCCATAGGGCTAATGCTTCAATTCGGGATCTTACTCCTGGCACTGTTGACATTTATTGTCTTATGTATTAACCATATGAACAAAAAATGACAAACAGCCGCTATGAACTTGACAGGTGATTAGCGGCTGTTTGTCGACAATCAATTTGTCCCGTCTTTACAACGGTCTACGATGAGGTTGAGTTAGCACCTCAACCTCTTTCATAACTAGTATAGCAAATGATTTTCTTAAAGGCAAAGAAATAGTGGTTGAAAGTGTATAGTCTTTTAGTTTACTTTTAGTACAAGGCAGCGAGTCGAAGACAGTACTGAGGTACGGCAAGACGAGCTAACACAGTATTAAAAGATAAACTAAAAGAGTATAAAGTCAACTCATTATCCTGAAAATCTAATAGGCCAGTTCCGTAAAGGGGCTGGTTTTTTGATTGTTAGGGGAGGGAGGACAGATCGATTGAAATTCCGATGAAGCCCCTCCTTAATTTTAGAAAGAGATAGACAGTTTGGACCGAATTCGATAAAATAGAAACAGACCTGTGCCTATATGCACTAGATATGAACTATAGGAGTATCTTCAGATGATGAAACGCCCAGCACACACACACATATATATATATATATATATAACTTAGTTTTAGTGAATTTTTTTGAAATACAAGATCAAACCTGCTCTTTATTAGGGCAGGCTTTTTGGCGTACCTCAAAAAGAAATGGGGTGGCCTAATTGGTGAAAGAAAACAAACCGCGATTAGAGTTGGAGTTTGAACAAGAACTGATTCGTCGTTTGACCTTAGGGGAAAGTCAATGGACCTATCGTCCAGACATTCGAGATGTAGAGGATTTATGGGAAAACTTTTTTAAAATCCTTGCTGCTAATAATGTTCGATATCTATCTGATCATCCATTAACGGAACAAGAAAAACATCAAATTAAAAACCAATTGAACTTTGCGAACTTCTATGAGGCTGCTAAATGGCTAGCAGGAGAGAATGGGGTCGCAAAAGTGATGGTTCAGAGGGAGGATGCCAGCCTTGGTCGGATTCGCTTAGTAGTGGTTCAGAGAGAGGATGTTGCTGGTGGTAAATCCTGCTACGAGTTAGTGAATCAGGTTGTGACCAAAGGAGAAGCCAGTCGGCAGAGACGAGGTGATGTGACTCTCTTGATTAATGGTTTACCCATGATTCAAATTGAGCTAAAATCTCGTTCTAAACCTTTCATGGATGCTTTGAGACAGGTGAGAAAATACGAGAAGGAAGGACAATTCAAGGGAATTTATTCATGCCTTCAAATGTTTGTTGTTTCCAATATTACGGAAACACGATACATAGCAGCCGCCAAAGATTCAAAGATTAACCCACAGTTTTTGACCAAGTGGGTCAGTAAAGAAAATCAACCCATGCCACATCTTTTCGATTTCGCTCAAGAGGTCCTGTCAATCCCAATGGCTCATCAAATGGTGATGCAGTATAGCGTCATCGACGATGATAAAAAGGCTTTGATTTTATTACGACCTTATCAAGTACATGCGATTGAAGCGATTAAGAAGGCCAGTCAAGAACAAAAATCAGGCTATATTTGGCATACTACTGGGTCTGGTAAAACACTGACTTCTTACAAGGTAAGTCGCAATCTCTTACAGATTCCAACTATTCGAAAAACGATTTTTTTGATTGACCGTACTGACTTGGATCAACAGACAACCGCAGCATTTGAATCCTATGCGGAGAACGATACTGTTGATATTGATCAAACAGATGACACACGTGAGCTGCTCAAGAATCTAGCTTCAGAAGACCAGCGTGTAATCGTTACGACCATTCAAAAATTAAATACCCTGCTTCGCCAGTTTGAGGAAGGGAGACATGCTGGTCAATTAAATAGAGTTCGAGAGCTAAAAGTGGCTTTTGTTGTGGATGAGTGCCACAGGGCTGTGACACCAGAACGCCAGCGCATCTTGGAAAAATTCTTTTTCCAATCACTCTGGTATGGCTTTACGGGAACGCCAATTTTCAAGGACAACAAACGGGAACAAAAAGGAGACCTGGCACAGACGACAGAGGAACAGTATGGTCCCTGTCTCCATCATTACACCATTAAAGAAGCGATACATGATAAAGCCGTCCTTGGTTTCCAAGTGGAGTACAAACGGACGATTACAAACATGGAAGAGGAGCTGATTGACGATACTGCTTACGATTCAGAAGAACACATGCTGGCCGTTTTAGACGCTATTCTCAATAAATCCCAGCGCAAGCTTGGCTTACATCAAGGTGTTGGCAAAAGCTATGAAGGACTTTTAACGGTAAAAACCATTGCGCGGGCGCAAGCCTATTACGATTTAATCCAAAAGATTAAGGCAGGTCAAACGAGTCTAAAAATTTCTAAATCCGTTCAAGAAAAACTTCCAGACTTCCCGAAAGTTGCGATTACCTATTCGGTGACGGAAAACGAAGAAATGTCCTCCTCAAACCAAGATCATATGGCTAAAACGCTAGCAGATTACAATGCCATGTTTGGGACTCACTTTGGAGTGGCTGACCTCTCCTCTTATAATTCTGATTTGAACGATCGGTTGGCACGGAAAAAAGAAAAATTTGCATTCCGTGAAGAACAATTGGATGTAGTTATTGTGGTCGATCGACTTTTAACCGGCTTCGATGCTCCCTGCCTATCAACCATTTTTATCGACCGCCAACCCATGAAACCACAGCATCTGATTCAAGCTTTTTCCCGTACTAATCGTTTATTTGACAAGTCTAAAGAATTCGGGCAAATCGTTACCTTCCAAACCCCTGATCGCTTTAAGGCTAAAGTGGACGAAGCTCTTAATCTCTATTCAAATGGCGGAGAAACAGCTGTTTTGGCTCCATCTTGGGAAGAGGAAAAGGCAAAATTCCTTGATAAAGTTGCTCAACTTCGAGAAGTTGCCCCAAGTCCGAATCAAGTTCCAGAATTGGAAAGTAGTGACATTGAATTGAAACGATTCGTCAAGGCTTTTCAAGAATTTGACAAAATATTTGCCTCTGTTCAAGTCTATTCCGATTACGAACGAGAAAACCTTCTGGAATCCGTAGGTTTTAGCCGAGAAGATATTGAAGACTATAGCGGTCACTACCAAAATATAATCGAAGAACTCCGTCAACGTAAGCCTGAGGATGAAGAGGATCCTGAACCACTTGATATCGAGTATGAACTGGAATCCGTTCGGACAGACGAAATCAACTACCATTACATTCTTTCCCTCATGGAAAATGTCGTTAACAACCAAGAAGACATCCTTTCCAAAGGAAAAGTCGTAGCAGACTATATCGCAGACTTAGGTAAAAATAACCGACCTCTGTCTCAAGTAATGGAAGAATTCTGGCAAGAAGTCCAAGAAAATCCCCAACAATACCAAGGTCAATCCTTCGCCCATCTGTTTGAACAAAGACGAGAAGAAACTATCCGACAAAAAGTCCTTGATAAAGCAGCAGAATGGAGCATCGGCGCAGATGAATTACAATTCATTGTCGACTACTACCGACCCGGCCAAGAAAATCAAATCGGTGAGAAAGACCTCATCGCTACCTATGACCACAAAAGTTATAAAGCCCAACACGGAGACCAAGCCCTATCCCTTCTTAAATATAAACGAGCTGTTAAAGATGACTATCGAAATATGATTGAGCAGGATATACTGCCACTGACTGGGAGGTAGGATATGAAGAAAAAACTATTTATTATTGGGAATGGATTTGATTTGGCACATGGTGTTAAGAGTGATTATCTATATTTTAAGAAATACGTGTATGAGAAGGCATTTGGAACTAGTAAAGAATTGACTAATCTTACTGGAAAAGTAGATATCGCTGACTTTTTAAATGAAAAAGATTGGGAGGATTTGAGGGTTATTTCAGATTTCGATATTTCAAGTCTACCCGAAGAGTATGAACCGGATAATCAGGAATGGAATCAGATGTGTTATCAACTTCTGTCTCAAACAATGAGCGACACTCGAACATGGTCGGACTTTGAAGAGGATATTGTGGGACTAGCAAATCCAGAAGTTGATTTCGAGCTAGTTTTAGATAGAGAAGGGGATGTCGACGGCTTTAAATCCGAAAGTAATATTGAAGGATTAGGAAATAGCTTATTACCTCTTGTGGCAGCTATTAATTCTCTTTTTGTAGAGTGGATAGAGCAAACTTATCAGGAGTGGAACGAATGTATGGGTTCATGTGTAGAAAAAATTAAAAAGAAAGCAATTGTTTCAAATCAAGACAGCTATTACCTAACATTTAACTACACAACTATCCTAGAGGATTTATATGATATCCAACAAGAAAATATCTATCATATTCACGGTGAGATTGGAGATGAAATAATCTTCGGACATAAAGGTAACGATACAGAGTATGATAATCCACTCGATATTAGTTACTATACTGATGAGTTAGTCTTGCAACTTAAAAAACCAGTAAAAGAGATTCTGGATAGATCTAGAACTAACGACTTTTTTGAAAAAATAACTGAGATTGAAGAAATATACTTTATAGGAGTTGGAGCTATTAAAACGGATATTGATGATGATTATCCTGGAGTTGATGATCCATACTTTGAAAAAATATTTGAATTAATGCAGAATGTTGATATTTATGTGGATTGTTATGATGAAAAGCAAAGATCAATGATTATCAAAAAACTTAAAAAGTGGGGAGCGGAAAAGGCTGACCAGTTGCAGTTTGTTGATACTTCCGGAGATATTGTTATTGATTCTAAAATATAGGATTTGATAGCTTTCAAATATATTTATAAACTCTGAAAAATGATACAAAAATTGATAGGAGAATCGAAAATGCAAAGAAATGTGCCTGAATTTCGTTTTGAGGGATTTGATAATTGTTGGGAAAAACGAAGACTAAAAGAGATTTCGAGTCATAGAGGTGGAACTGCAATAGAGAAGTATTTTGATCAGGATGGAACCTATAAGGTGATATCAATTGGTAGCTACGGACTTGATAATAAATACGTTGATCAAAACATTCGAGCACTATCAAATGCAGTAACTGATTCTCGTGTTGTTTATGCAGGCGAACTCACCATGGTCTTGAATGATAAAACAGCAAATGGTTCTATAATTGGTAGGACACTCTTTATAGAAGAAGATAAACAATTTGTTGTTAATCAGCGAACTGAAATTATCACACCTGGTAAAAGATTTAACGCACTTTTCGCGTATTTTACTTTGAATAATGATTTTAGAGAAAGGGTGAAAAAAATCGTTCAGGGAGGAACACAGGTGTATGTTAATTACTCAGCTGTGGAAAATTTGAAGTTATCAATTCCTTCATTTGATGAACAGGAACAAATTGGGATTTTTTTAAGAAAATTAGATCACCTCATCACCCTTCAGCAGCGTGAGTTAGATTATTTAAAGGAAACGAAGAAAACAATGCTTTCAAAACTATTTCCGAAAAAATCTGAAACGATTCCGGGAGTCCGTTTTGACGGATTTACGAACGTTTGGGAACAGCGGAAGTTAGGAGATTTAGGAAAAATTGTGACTGGTAATACTCCGTCAACTACTGAAAATATAAATTATGAAGTAGGTGGTTTAATGTGGGTTACACCTTCTGACATATCTCATAATAAAATCTATAGTACTTCGAAGCAATTGTCAGAAATTGGCATATCTAAATCTCGTACCGTTCCTTCTGGTTCTATACTCGTTACGTGTATCGCAAGTATTGGAAAAAATGCTTTAACATTAAGCAAAGTTGCATTTAATCAGCAAATTAATGCACTAACACCGACTGAGAATTATGATAGTTATTTTTTGTTAACTTCATCCTATTATTGGTCTCAGTTCATGATTCAAACTTTGGCTGCATCTGGAACTATGCAGATTGTTAATAAAACAGAGTTTGGAAAAATATTGACTAAAGTCCCGTCGTTAAAAGAACAACAATCCATCGGATCCTTCTTCTCTACCCTTGACCACCTCATCACCCTTCAGCAACGTAAGGTGGATTTGTTGAAGAGTCAGAAGCAGACGTTGTTGAAGTCTATGTTTCCTCGTTAATACTCATTACATTTCAAAATCTGAATGTGTTAATCCTCTTCGCCGAACCCCTAGTTCTGTCTTCATCGGATTGCCTTTTCAGATTTTGAACTGTTTCGAGTATAAGTTATTAGCTTTGTTTTTATTTTAAATTTATTAAGGAGTTTGTATGTCACAAGAGAATTATTCAAAATCACTGTATCAAACGCTTTGGAATTCTGCGGATATTTTGCGGGGTAAGATGGATGCGAATGAGTATAAGTCTTATCTGTTGGGATTAATTTTTTATAAATATTTATCGGATAAGCTTTTGCACGCGGTGTGTGAGAACTTGGAAGTAGAGTTTGTGGATTTGGTTCAGGCTCAGGAGTTGTTCGCGGAGAGTTTGGAAGATGCGGAGCTGCGGGAGGATTTGCTGGATATTCTTCAAGATGAACTGGGTTATGTTTTGGAAGCGAATTTGACCTTTACGTCTTTAGTGTCTCGTGTTTATACGGGTGACTTCCAACTGGAAGATTTAGCTCAAGGTTTTAGGGATATTGAGCAGTCGAATGAGATTTTTGAAAATTTGTTTGAGGATATTGATCTTTATTCAAAGAAATTAGGAGCTACTCCACAGAAGCAGAATCAGGTTATTTCTGAGGTCATGAAAGAATTGAATGAGATTCAAATGGAACTTCATGAGGGAGATATTCTGGGGGATGCCTATGAATATTTGATTGGTCAATTTGCCTCTGATTCGGGTAAGAAGGCTGGGGAATTCTATACCCCCCAAGCTGTTTCTCAATTGATGACTCAAATTGTTTTTATGGGGCGTGAGAATCAGAAAGGGATGAGTTTGTACGATCCAACCATGGGTTCTGGTTCCTTGCTTTTGAATGCCAAGCGCTACAGTAATGAGGCTGCAACAGTTTCTTATTTTGGTCAAGAAATCAATACTTCAACCTTTAACCTGGCTCGGATGAACATGATGTTGCATGGGGTAGCCATTGAGAATCAGAAATTACATGTTGGTGACACCTTGGATGCCGATTGGCCGACTTCGGAACCGACGAATTTTGATGGTGTCTTGATGAATCCACCTTATTCTCAGAAATGGTCAGCGGATAAGGGATTTTTACAAGATCCTCGATTTTCAAATTTTGGCGTTTTGGCTCCGAAATCCAAGGCTGACTTTGCCTTTCTCCTTCATGGTTTTTACCATTTAAAACACAATGGAGTTATGGCCATTGTGTTGCCTCACGGGGTGCTCTTCAGGGGTGCGGCTGAGCTTAAAATTCGGAAGCACTTATTGGAAGAAGGAGCGATTGATACGGTAATCGGTCTTCCAGCCAATATCTTCTTCAATACCTCTATTCCGACAACAATTATTATTTTGAAGAAAAATCGGACTAGCAAGGATGTGCTCTTTATTGATGCTTCCAAGGAATTTGAAAAGGCTAAAAACCAGAATTTCATGAGAGAGGCTCATATTGAGAAAATTCTAGAGGCTTATCAAAAGCGCGAGGATATCGAGAAGTTTGCCCACTTGGCTTCCTTTGAAGAAATTCAGGAAAATGATTTTAACCTAAACATCCCTCGTTATGTGGATACCTTCGAGGAGGAGGAGGTAGAACCTCTATCGGAATTAGTTCTTAAATTGGAAGAGACTGAAAAAGAGATTGCGGAGACACGAGCACAACTGCAAGAAATGATGTCTCAATTGGTTGGTACCAATCCAGAAGCTCAGGCAGAACTGGATGCCTTTCGGGAACGGTTTTTGAAGATGTAATATTAAGGATGGAATTAATGTTTGATTTTATGAAAAGGAGAACGTGAAATTGTTTTGGGGAATAGTGATTCTGGTTGTAGCTTCCTTTTTTGTTGTGATGATTTTGTCAACGGATTCGGAAGAAAATAGTCATCGAGAAATTGATGCACAAGCAAGTAGTGATAAGGATAGTGATGAGGAAGTTTCAAGCCCAATCTTTAAAAGTTTTGAGGAGGACTATGATTTTTGGCTGTCTGCTTCAAATTTATTTCTTGAAGAACATACTTATTCAGATGGAATCATTCGAGAATTAGATGAAAAATCTTCTGATGCAGGAGCAAGCATTATAGTATTTTGGGAGCAATTGGAAACACGTTTAAATAACTATCTGGAAATACATCCAACAGATATAGAAAGGATGGTGTTACTGGATAGAGCTGTTACTGCTAAAGATGAATTTTCTAGCTTTTATATGTTAAGGAATGGTAAGGAGTTTGAATTGCTTAGAATGACAACGAATTTTTTGATCACATATTATCCCGAACAAGCATTGGATTATGAGGAAGCAATAGCATCAAATATTGATCTATTTGGGAAGATTGAGATTGGAGCTGAAACAATTTTATTAGCTTTGAATGGTGGAGAACTCTTTCCCAATACGCAAAAGAGTTATATTGATCAATATACGAGAATCCATAAAATCTATCAAAACATTTGTGCAAATTTGACTTCCATTGCCTTTAAAAATCAAATTTATAAAGAAAAAGAAATCATGGGTGAGAACGAAGAGTTTGAAATTCCAATCTTTGTAGTATTTGCTGGACAATACTCCGAGCTACAAGGTAACGTTCTACATTCAATTGATGAGGAAGAGTCATTCGATTTCAAACCGTTTGATAAGTTGTTTCAAAAGACAATTAAAACCAATAGACTTGATAGGAAACTTCTTGCAGATAATTGACATTTTATTCCATGAAAGTTCAATCAGTTATGTGTCTTCCTTGGATTTTGTGGTAGACTAGTATTGCAAGAAGAAGTTTGCAAGTTTTTTTGAAATCTTTAAACAGATGAGGTAAAGGAGGCTCCCAGTATGAACTTAGAATATTGGTTTGATTTTATGGAAGGTTGGACTACTGAAGAGATTGTATTCTCAATTGGCTTATTTGTAGTGGTTGGTTTTCTTGCTCTTCTTACGACACCTTATTCATCTTCTTTTATGAAAGCGAAGCGAAACGCCATCATTGAAGATGAGTATCGAAAGAGATTTAAGAAGTGAGAAATCCATTTTGGAAAATCCCTGTTATCTATTTACTTTAGTTTTATTTTTTACACGAAGCAGCAAATCATTATCAAAATGTTGATTTGCTGCTTTTTGCTATGGTTTTGGAATCAAGATCTGATTTTTCCTCCGAATAAATAAGTAAGATCTTAGGTTATGATTTGGTTAAATTGGAGGGATTTGATATGATAAAAAATAGGACGGTCGTGTTAAATGAGGAACGGAAAATCACTTTGGGTTGTTTTCATGGGACTAAACTAGGAAATGCCAAGTCTATATTCTCGGAACAAGAATTCAGGTTTCGACCTCGTCCCAATCACTGGTTAGGAAATGGTGTCTATTTTTTCGTGGATGATGAATATCAAGCCAAGTGGTGGGCCAGTAAGGGTGGTCATAGGGGAACCAACCTACCAGCGGTTTTATATTTTCCGTTAACGATCACTAGAAATGAGCTTTTGAATTTAAATTCAATTCGAGATTTAGAAATCTTGGATAAATTTGCGGAGGAATTGATTTCAAAGATTGGTAAAGTTTTGGTAGAGTTAGGGAATACGGGAACTCAGAATTTCCATTGCTTCCTATTAGACTCATTTATGTTAGGGAATAAACAGTACAAGGCTGTTCGTCGAACCTTTTTATCTACGAAAAAGGAGATTGGGTTGAGTCGCTTCGCGCAGTTGTCGGATCAACTGTGTGTGTTTGATCAGTCTATCATTCCTTTTTCTAGGATAAAAATTCTAGATATCTAGTTTGGAGGTAGTTTATGAATCTTACACGAGAAGAACTAGCAAAGCTCTTTGATGAGTATGGCTTCGAATACAAATTTGATTCCCCCACTCCAGGAATTCATTTTAGAGATGGGTCTTTTAAAAGATTTGATGAACTTCCATTGCCGAGTGAATATTTAGGAGATTTAGAGTGGATGGCGGAGTACGAGCGTCAGTTACTGGCGAGTTTGGAAGAGGAGTCATAACTGGATTGTTTCTAATTACCTTGAGATTTCTTAGATTAATTGGATCGTTATGACTGTCAATTCCTTTTTGCTAAGGATTTCTTTTTAAGTAGGGGAGGTAATCGATGGAATTAACACTTGAAGATCTTACAAAGTTAATGGATGAACATGGAATAAAATATACTTTAAATTCTCCCACGCCGGGTGTTCGATTTGGGGACGGACCCGTTATTCCTTATGATGAGCTTCCATTACCAAGTGAATATCTCGGAGATTTAGAGTGGATGGCGGAGTACGAGCGTCAGTTACTGGCGAGTTTGGAAGAGGAAGCCTAACAGAAAAAGTCTGGCAGTTTATTAGTCTGCCAGACTTTTTCTGTTTAATGATGATGTCCGAGGTCGTGGATGTCGAGTTTTTCGGTGTGATGTTGGTGCTCGAAGCTGGAGTAGTCGAATTCGACGGCGCTTTCTTCGATGTTTTGGGCTTGTAGGAGGTGGTGAACTTGGTCTTTGAGGAGGCGTTCATCTGTCCCTTGGGCGATGTGGAGGTGCAGCATTGCAACGTGGCGTAGGCCATCCATGGTCCAGACGTTAAGCTGGTTGACTTGGTAGACACCTTCCATTTTTTCGAGTTGCTCGCGTAAACCTTCCAGATTGAGGTCTTCTGGCGCTTTTTCAAGAAAAATTTGAAGATTGGCTAGGAACTTAGGAAGGGATTGGCTGAGGATGAAAAGGGAGATGGCAACGGAGAGCAGGGGATCGAGGAAATACCAGTCGGTAAACTGGAGGACGATGCTGACGAGGAGGACGGCGACCCAACCGAGGATATCTTCTAGGAAATGGAGGGTGAGGATTTGCTGGTTGGCGGTTTCACCTTTGTGAACCATGCGGGCAGCCAAGCCGTTGATGAGGATAGCTAAAATGGCTAGGACAAGGGTTCCTTGGCTGTTCACAACCGGTGGGTTGAAAATTTTCGGTGTATTTTCAATGAGCAGGATGGTGGAACCGGTAATGAGGATAGTAGCGGTGACCAGGGCTGCTAAGATGCTATAGCGTTTGTAGCCCAGGGTGTAACGCAGGTCGGTCTGTTTGTCAGAGATTTTTTCCAAATAGGCTGAAAGTCCGATCGCCATGGCATCTCCGAAATCATGAACTGCGTCGGCGAGGACGGCAGAAGACTGGAAAAGCACGCCGAAAATGGCTTCAAGAATGGCGAAGGAGAGGTTTAGGATAAAGGCGATAAAGGTGGTTTTAGAGCTGTTTTTCATAATTTTTTCCTATCTAGTTGCTTCTATAGTCTTTTAGTTTACTTTTAGTACAAGGCAGCGAGTCGTAGACAGTACTGAAGTACGGCAAGACGAGCTAACACAGTAATAAAAGATAAACTAAAAGAGTATAAAAGCTGAATTAGTTGAGTTTTTTCGTCTGCAGTTAATCCTCGGTAGCTTCCGTAGGGAAGGCTTGTATCCAATTGGAAAGGACCGAATTGAATTCGTTTGAGGCTTATGACTTTGACACCAACGGCTAGGAACATTTTTTTAACCTGATGGAACTTACCTTCGGCCAGGCTGATGAGGGCTTGGCTCTGGTTGAGGTTAGAATCTTGGGTGGTCAGTTTTGCCGGTAGACACTGGTAGCCATCGTCAAAGATGATCCCTGTTGTAAAGAGGTCTGGCAGGTCGGCATGTAGGGGACCATTGACCTGGACTTGGTAGGTCTTGGTGATATGGGCATCAGGGTGGAGTAATTGGTAGCCAAGTGGACCGTTATCCGTCAGCAAGAGTAGTCCGGAGGTGTCCCTATCCAGACGACCGACAGCGTAGAGGTCGGGATTCCAATCGGACCTTGCTAGGGAATCAAAAACAGTAGCATGGTGTCTATCCTGATTGGCGGTAACGACACCCCTTGGTTTGTGAAGTAACCAATAGTGGTGGTTTGTTGATGGGGCTGGCTTCCCCTCAATCGTGACTTCTTGAAGATCCGTGTCGACATTTTGAGCTAGGGATTTTGAGGGCTTGCCGTCGACTAGAATTTGCCCTTTAGCTAAGGCTCGCTTCATGTCTTTTCGGCTATAAGTGTTGGCCAACAGTTGATCGATTCTCATGCCTCCATTGTAACAAATTTTCTGTAAAGGGTAGCGTTTTTTCAAGTTTTTGTGCTTGAAGAGGACATTGGATTTTGCTATACTAGTAAAGTTTTTTGAAAGGAGAATCTTATGTCGATTATTTCACAAGTTTTATTAGTGCTATCTGCAGCTTTGTTTTTCTTTATTTTCTATTTGGAAACAATTGCGACAGCTTCTGATCGTACTAGTAAAGTCTTCAGTATTAGCAAGGAAGAATTAGAAGCAAAATCCATGAATGTTTTGATGAAAAATCAAGGGGTCTATAACGGTTTCATTGGATTAGCTCTTTTGTATGCGGCTTTCTTTAGTCCCAATGGACGTGAAGTGGCAATTGTTTTTCTTGTAAATATTTTGGTTGTTGCAGCTTATGGGGGAGCAACTAGTAGCCCATCTATTTTGATGAAACAAGGTACACTTCCATTTTTGGCACTTTTGAGTCTCTTGTTTTTCTAATTTAAAATGTAGGGAAAGCCTATTGAGGTAGGAGAGATTTTCTTGTTCCATTTTGAGCAGATAAAAATAGCTTAGAATCATTGTCTTATAAAAGCTGATTCTAAGCTATTTTTCTATATTCAGAGTTTTATTTAGAATTAGTTTGTCTCGTAACCAATCAGGATTCCACCCTCTTCAGCGTAGAAGCTACAGATTCCTGACGTTGGGAGAATGTGGATATCGGCTTGAGGATATTCAGACCAAATGAGTTTGCTTAGATCTTGGCAAAACTCAGGATTACTGCGGTGTGACATGTGGATGCGACCGCCTTGATAGCCCGCCTTTTGCATTTCTGCCCAGGTGGTAGAGACGGCTTTTTTATTTCCACGCGCTTTTTGAAGGAGTTCGAGTTCCCCTTTGCTGCTGGCTTGGCCGACCATGCGGATGTTGAGGAGGCCAACGACTTTCCCAACGATTTTGTTGAGGCGGCCGTTTTTGACCAGATTATCTACTTTTTCTAGGACAAAAATCAATTTGCTTTGTTTTTGATAATCATCAATGGCAGCGACGATTTCAGGATAAGTCAAACCTTGTTTGATGTAGTCATTGAGTTGGTAGACCAAGAGGTCCATCTCCCCACCAGCTGAGAGGCTGTCAATTACGTGAACCTTGGCATCTGGATGACTTTCTAGATAAATTTCTCGTGCCAATCGCGCAGCATTGTTGCTGCCGGATAGGGCACCAGTAATGGTCACTACAAAGATGGCGTCAGCATCCCCAAAGGCTTGGAGGTACTGGTCTGGGCTTGGACAGGCAGACTTCGAAGCCTGTTCACTGGCATACATGACTTCCATCATAAAATCAATATCCAAGCTCTGTTTATCTGCAAAGGTCTTATCGCCAACTTGCACATACATAGGGATCGATTCAAAACTCGTGTTGGACGCGAGGTGTTCCAACTCACGATAATTACACGCCGAGTCCGCAATAATTTTCCACTTCATACCGTTACTCCTTAAAATTGTACACTTATTATACTTTTGTCTTTTTGAGTATATCATATTTTAAGCTAAAATCAAAAGAAAAAGGGAATATGCTATAATTGTCTTGTACTCAGGAGGAAAAGGTATGTCACATCAACGACTGGCCTGGGATGAGTATTTTGCAGCCCAGGCTCTCTTAATATCCAACCGCTCAACCTGTACTCGAGCTCAAGTTGGGGCAGTTTTGGTCCACGATCATAAGGTGGTTTCCACAGGTTATAACGGTTCCGTTTCCGGAACCGAACACTGTACGGACCAGGGATGCCTGGTTGTAGAGGGGCACTGTGTCCGGACCTTGCATGCAGAGGTAAATGCGATTTTACAAGGTGCAGAACGGGGCATCCCAAGAGATTTTACGGCTTACGTCACCCATTTTCCCTGTCTTAATTGTTCCAAACAGTTAATGCAGGTTGGGTGTTCTCGAGTGGTCTATATCCATGATTACCGAATGGATGATTATGCTCAAAAATTGTACCAACAAAAAGGAGTCACCCTCTTACAAATCCCCTTGAATCAAGTACAGAAAGCTGTGCAGGAAAGTGGATTCTTCCAATAGCCGCGTTAGTGTAAAATAATTCTCGGTAGCCGATTGAAAAAAATAAAAAAGTCCTATATCCTAGGAAGTGCAAAATCAACCCGAAAGGATATAGAACCTATGACTATTGTATCAGAGATTTTCGAGAAATTAAAGGACTGTCAAAATTTATCCGAAGTTGAGGA
>NZ_JADXDQ010000001.1:0-85255 GCF_015831295.1 Streptococcus sp. NLN64 | reverse complement strand
TTTCCCAAAGAGGAAGTAAGATGAAGGCTGTTATCGCTTGTGCTCATAAGATACTAAGAATTGTCTACAAACTTTTGAAAACACATCAAACTTATGAAGCAGTAAAAGCATTAGGGATGCGGCAACATCCTTAAGACATTTTTAAATATGTTAACCTTAAGTATAACACAGATAGTGTTTTTTTGCGCTTTTTTACTGTGTTATTTTCAAATAAAAGACTATAAAACTTTCGAAGAAAATTTCAAATAAGTACGGCAAAGTTGGCAAAAACTTCGTTTTTTCAACTAGAATCTCAGACAGTCTACTAGACTGTCTGACCTGACAACGGTTAAATTTGATTTTCAAAGCGTATAAAAAGGTAGGGCACTGTACCCCACCTGATCACAAATGATTCTAAATTTTTGCTAGAATGGCATCCCAGGCCTGATCAATGCCATACTTTGTTTCAGATGAAAAAAGAACAAAATCATCATTTGAATCAAAGTCTAGTTTATCTTTAATCATCTTTTCATGTTTATTCCAGCGGCTTTTAGGAATTTTGTCAACCTTGGTAGCCACTAAAATAACCGGAATTTCATAATACTTAAGGAAATCATACATTTGGACATCATCTTGTGAAGGAGCGTGCCTAAAATCAACAAGGCTTACAACGGCTCGAAGATTATCGCGACTTGTTAGGTACTCTTCAATCATTTTTCCCCATTTTTCCCGCTCCTTCTTCGAAACCTTGGCATATCCATAACCAGGGACATCTACAAAACGCAACTGATCGTCGATATTGAAGAAATTTAATAACTGAGTTTTTCCAGGTTTGCTAGAGGTTCGAGCTAGATTTTTACGATTGAGTATCCCATTAATAAAACTGGATTTTCCAACATTGGAGCGACCAGCCATAGCAATTTCAGGGATGTCATCCTGAGGATAGTGACTTTTATTGGTGGCACTCAATAAAAGTTCCGCATTGTGGGTATTTAGTTCCATTAACTTCTCCTTAAAAAAGAGGTTGCGACCAAAGTCTCAACCTTCCTATTTTAGTTAGTATACTCTTTTAGTTTATCTTTCATTACTGTGTTAGCTCGTCTTGCCGTACTTCAGTACTGTCTACGACTCGCTGCCTTGTACTAAAAGTAAACTAAAAGACTATAAAAATATTTTGACCCAGTGGTTGATTGGTGTTTTCGATCTCTTTATTGAGAGAACATTTCATGTTCTCCTATCCAGAAACTCAAAGAGTCAATTTCTGACTCTTTGATCTCTGAAAACAACCTAATCAACAGTGCGAAGGTGGGAGTGAGACAGTTTTTGGGGGAAACCGTTTCAGCTTACAACTTGAAATAAAGACTTGTATCGAACAGTTTTTGTAGAAAACTGTTCTGTCCCAATCTCCCCTCCCTGCTTCCTTTGTTAAGCTGTTTCCAGAATTGGTTTTTCCAAGCCAAGAACAGCTTCTTTGGTAATCCGTACCGTCTTGACATTCTCTTCACTTGGAACTTCAAACATAACATCCATCATGGTTTCTTCAATGATAGAGCGAAGTCCACGAGCTCCTGTCTTACGGTCAATGGCTAAGCGGGCAATTTCTTCCAAGGCTCCATCTTCAAATTCCAAGTCAACATCATCATACGAGAGAAGTGTCTGGTACTGTTTAACCAAGGCATTTCTTGGCTCCTTAAGAATACGGACCAAATCTTGCACCTCAAGTGGCTCTAAAGCCGCAAAGACAGGCAAACGTCCAATCAATTCTGGAATAATACCGAATTTTTGGATATCCTCTGAAACGATTTCTTGCATATAAGAACCATTTTCATCAATTGCCTTGTTGTTGTGACCAAAGCCAATAATCTTTTCTCCTAGACGTTGTTTAACAATCTCTTCAATACCGTCAAAGGCACCTCCAACGATAAAGAGAATATTCTTGGTGTCCACTTGAATCATTTCCTGTTGTGGGTGTTTGCGTCCACCTTGAGGTGGTACGCTTGCAACAGTTCCCTCAATAATTTTGAGAAGGGCTTGTTGAACGCCTTCTCCGGATACATCACGGGTAATAGAGACATTCTCGCTCTTTTTAGCAATTTTATCAATCTCATCCACATAAATGATTCCCCGCTCAGCGCGTTCAATATTGAAATCAGCTGCTTGGAGTAATTTTAGCAGAATGTTTTCGACGTCTTCTCCGACATATCCAGCTTCAGTCAAGGCAGTCGCATCAGCGATGGCAAAAGGAACATTCAAGCTTTTTGCCAAAGTTTGAGCCAGGAAAGTCTTTCCGGATCCTGTTGGACCAATCATGAGGATATTGGATTTTTGCAACTCAACATCCGTCTCATCATCCCGATTATCGTGGAAATTGATCCGTTTGTAATGGTTATAAACAGCAACTGCTAGAGCGCGCTTGGCCCGATCTTGTCCGATAACATAATGGTTCAAAATAGCTAACAGCTCTTGTGGTTTTGGCACTTCAGAAAGGTCGGCCAACACTTCCTCGGCTAACTCTTCTCGAATAATTTCCTGAGCTAATTCGACACATTCATTACAGATGAATGCATTATTTCCAGCAATGATTTTCTTAACTTCATCTTGATTCTTACCACAAAACGAACAATAAATCATGACTTCATTTGATCTCGATTTCGACATATGTAAATCTAACTCCTAGATTAAAATAAGGTATTATAAATGG
Organism: Streptococcus sp. NLN64; assembly: GCF_015831295.1. Lineage (NCBI taxonomy): Bacteria > Bacillati > Bacillota > Bacilli > Lactobacillales > Streptococcaceae > Streptococcus > Streptococcus sp. NLN64. Next base: position 82,575 of record NZ_JADXDQ010000001.1, on the reverse strand, counting down.
CGTGAATCGTGTTCACTAAATTGGTGAAGGCATTCAACATAAAAAATGCAGTTAAGCCATAGCGCCGCTTTTGAAAAGATTGCAAGGCACACAAAACACAAATAACTCCAAGCAAGGCCGTAAAAAGGCCGAATAGATTGCGTTCCATCCTTTATGTGATCCTCCTGTATTTATAGATGGTGAAGGGAAAAGTAGCCGTTTCCTGCTCAATCTGCTCAAACAGCTCAAAGGACTTCCAAGGAAATTCTGCAGGAAAATAAACATCTCCTTCAAAGACCCCCTGAATTTCAGAACAAATCAGCTCATCCAGATACTCTTCAAAGGCACAGAAAATCTCACGGCCACCGATGACATAGAGCTCTAGCTCTTGATGCTGGTACCAGTTCAAAACCTCTTCCACAGATTGAAGGACCAGAACATCCGGATGATCCACCTGATAATTCGGATCTCTCGTCAAAATGAGACTTTTCCGTCCTGGTAACACGCGCTTGCCCATACCTTCAAAGGTGACACGCCCCATGAGCATAGCTTGACCCATTGTAGTCGCTTTAAAATGAGCCAATTCTTCTGGAATTCGCCAGGGGAGATGTCCATCCTGCCCAATCAGTCCCTTCTGGTCTTGAGCCCAAATTGCCTTTATTCTTCTGGTCACAGTTCCACTCCCTTACTCTCCTGTTTTTATTTTATCAAAAGCTAGCTAAAAATGGGGAAATCAAGCTAGCTAAAGCGCTCAAAAAAGCGAATCAAATCCAGATTCAAACGAACTTGATTGGCATAAAAGTAATTTCCACCATTTCGGTAGAGTTCATGTCCATGAAAGATGGAAATTGGGGTCCAGTAAGCGTAGGTCTCGCCACTCATATTTCCAAGACTAGGAGCAACTACATCCCGTGAGTAAGTCTGGGCTAATTCGAGACTCGTTTTCTGTCCATTCTTAGCCACATAATCGATATAGGCTTTCCCAAAATTATAAGCCTGCACAGAGGTCCACTCATCAACTCCCAATTCTTGACCATGTAGGTAATAGCTATTTAGAGTTTTTACCCCATGTTCAATACTTTCTTGGGGGGTTGCCAGTGAGTCAACCTGGCCAGTCAGGCTCTCACTGGCCTGCATAACATCTTGCCCCTGCCCCTTGGTTTCAGTGTAAATAACGGCAAGAACCAGATCAGAATCCAAGGTCGAATTTTCTTTCCTCAAAGCCTCTTCAACTAGCGGCTGGTAAGAACGTACATGGGCAACCGTCTGTGCCGTTTGCCAGCCTTTCCACATTCCCAAAAATACAAGCAAAATCAATAGGAAACTAAATATTCGTTTGATCATTAGAGACTCTCAATCGCATCCACATTTTTGATAAGAATCGAATAGGTTCCATCCTCATTCATGATAAACTCTACTGATTCAGCATCTTCATAAACCGGATTGGGCACAATTAACTGAATTCCATTTGATAGGGAAAGCTTTTGGTTTTCCAATCGTTTAAGTTGTCGCTGGCTATCAATTTCTTGGAATTGAATGGCTTCCGGAACTTCTTCCTTCATCTGGTCAATAAAAGTTAGACGCGCGGTTAAATTATCCTCAAATAAATCATTCGCAATGTCTTCTGGCCGTAATTCCTGTTTGGCCTCCAAGTTTTTATGCAGGGATGACTTTAGTTTTGACTGGAACTGAAAATCATCTGCCTGAAAACTCTCCGCAATTTTTTGCGCAGCTTTTTCCATGGTTTGAATGGATTTTTTAGGTGATGGAGCCAACTCAACTTCTAATAATTTTTCTGAAAAATAGTGAAGGAAACTCCCCTGAGCTTTGATTCGTTTTTCCAGCAAAAAGTACTGGCCAGTCACCCGATTGACAACTAAGCCCTCATCTGGACTGGCTCCAAATCCCGGAAGGTGGTTTTGGGTCAGCTGGATCCGATTCTCTTCTTGCCCCAGATCGGTTAGAGAATCTCTAAGCACTAGACGCAAAAAGGCAAAGTGATTTTGTCCTTCTTTATCAAAATTGACAAACACTAAGTCATTCATTTTCTGATTTTCAGCCTCCTTAAAGGCTTCTAACCAGAGCTGGCTAATGGCAATAGAGCTTTCCCTCAAATCATCTTGGATGTGACTGAAAAAGGTGTTTTCAGATTCGAAAGCACCTTTTTTAGCATCATCTGAGTAAACTTTTTCAATTTTTTTCCTAAGATATTCATCAATACGGGGAGACAATTCTAGGGATTCTTGGGAAAATTGAAGGTCTAAACTTTGAGGAGAAAATTGATGAATAATCGCTTCTTTAATGTAAATATCCATACTAGTCCTTGTATAGTGGGAAGGCGCTTGTTAATTCAGCCACCCCTGCTTTTACTTCTTCTAATTCTTCTGGATTTCCGTTTGCTTTAAGAGTTTTAAGGATTAAGTGGGCAACTTTCCGTGCTTCTTCTTCCTTGAATCCACGAGCTGTAATAGCTGGCGTACCAATTCGAATACCGGATGTTTTAAATGGGGATAACTGCTCATAAGGAATGGAATTCTTATTCAAGGTAATATGAACATCATCCAAGAGTTGCTGAGCAACTTTTCCATTCTCCACAACTTTTGTGACATCTACCAGGAAAAGGTGATTATCAGATCCCCCTGAAATGACACGGAAATACTCATCTTGAAGAAAGACTTCCACCATGGCTTGCGTATTCTTCAAAACTTGCTGCATGTATTCTTTAAAAGCAGGATCTAGAACTTCTTTAAAAGCAACAGCCTTAGCCGCAATGACATGCTCCAAAGGTCCACCTTGAAGCCCAGGGAATATGGCTGAATTGATTTTCTTAGCCAGCTCTTCATCATTGGTCAAGATGAGACCGCCACGAGGACCACGAAGGGTTTTATGAGTTGTAGAAGTTACAACATGAGCAAACGGAATAGGATTGGGATGGAGACCAGCTGCTACCAATCCTGCAATATGAGCCATGTCCACCATGAGATAGGCATCCACTGCATCCGCAATTTGACGCAGACGTTCAAAATCAAGAATCCGTGAGTAGGCTGAAGCTCCTGCTACAATCAGTTTTGGCTGGTGTTCTTTGGCCAACGCTTCTAACTCATCATAGGAAAGCAATTCTGTTACTGGATCCACATTATAGGCAACAAAATGGTAGGTTTTCCCTGAAAAGCTAACCGGAGAACCATGGGTCAAATGGCCACCAGCAGATAAATCCATTCCAAGAATGGTATCTCCTGGCTGCACTAAAGCCATGTAAGCTGCGGCATTGGCTTGGGAACCAGAATGAGGTTGCACATTGGCATAACCGGCTCCAAAGATTTCTTTAGCCCGTTCAATCGCTAAATTCTCAACCACATCCACGGCTTCGGTCCCACCGTAATAGCGGCGACCTGGATAGCCCTCGGCATATTTATTTGTTAAAAGGGAACCTTGAGCGGCCATCACAGCTTTCGAAACAACATTTTCAGAGGCAATCAATTCAATATTGTCTTCTTGACGCTTTGCTTCCGCATCCATAGCTGCCCAGAGTTCTGGGTCATAGTTCCGGTAATCATTATTTTCAAAAATCATTTTTCCACCTCTTTAAATTCTAACTGGGGAACAACTGCTTTCAAATCTTCCTTAGTAATCACACCTTGCCGTAAGATACAGGCCTGATCTTGGGATAAATCAAGAATAGTGGAATCCACTCCTGTCAGAAACGGATCATCTGCATAGCCTGGAACGGGGATCTCCTCTTGAATCTGCTCAAACACTTGACCACTCTCTTGACCACTCAGATTTGCAGAGGGGCCAATCAAAGGCCCTTCTTTTTGGATTAGTTCTAGGGTTAAGGGATGTGCGGGCATCCGAAATCCGACGCTTGGTAAGCCCGAATTAATCCAAAATGGCACAGCATCACTAGCCTTGAGCAAGATAGTCAGTGGCCCAGGCCAAAAATGTTTTGCCAATTCCTCAAAATAAGGGGGAATCTCCCTTGCATAGAGTTTTACTGGATCGATAGTTGCAATATTGAGATTCATGGCTTTATCCCTTGGTCTTTGCTTAAGAGCATAAACCAAATCCACAGCCTCTTGATTTAGAGCCTTTGCAAAAAGCCCATAAACGGTCTCGGTTGGAAGAATGACAGCTCGTCCTGCTTCCAACTCATCCTTTAAGATTTCCATCAACTACCACCATCCGATCCTGTCCAAATTGATCTGCGAGGACTCGTACACGCGCTTGGGGAAAAGCTTCTTGAAAGAGATGTCGCACAACTTCCCCTTGTTTATAGCCAATCTCCAGATAAATTTTTCCATTTGGTTGTAAATAAGCGCCTGATTCTACAGCCAATTTTCTGTATAGGGCTAAGCCACCTTCATCCGCAAAAAGGGCTAAATGTGGTTCCGAGTGAAGAACATTTTGACCAACCTCAGCTTGATCTTCCCAAGCGATATAAGGAGGATTCGAAACTAGGATATCAAAAGATCCTGTCACTTGTTCCAAAAGATTGCTTTCTACCAAGTTTACCTGTTTTTCCAATTCGAGTCTTTGCCGGTTCAACCTTGTGACTTCCAGGGCTTCCTTTGAAATATCCGTTGCCCATACATTCCATGATGGTCGATTCTTTGCTAAGGATAAGGCGATGGCTCCACTACCCGTTCCGATATCTATGACATTTAGACCGTGATCCGGATTTTCATCTAAAATCAAGTCAACCAATTCTTCCGTTTCAGGTCTAGGGATTAGGACCCGCTCATCTACGAGAAATTCATAGCCACAAAAGTCCGTTGAACCAAGTATATACTGGACCGGTTCATGGTCCATCAAGCGCTTATGATAAGACCTCAACTGGGTAAGCACCTCAGCTTCTTCTTCTTTTTGCAAAAAGAAAACAAAATCCGTAAAGGTCAAGTCAAACAGTTTCCGAACCATAAGGTCAAAGGCTTCTGGCTCCTCACCAACATGGGAAAGTTGGTCGTGAAATTCTTGGAATCGTTGGCTATATCTCATCTAATTGTTTAAGGCCTCTAACTTCTGAGTTTGGTCATACAAAACAAGGGCATCCACCACTTCATCCAATTTACCAGATAAAATGCTGTCTAGTTTTTGGAGGGTTAGACCAATACGATGGTCTGTCACTCGATTCTGCGGGAAGTTATAGGTACGAATCCGTTCCGAACGGTCACCTGTACCAATGGTAGACTTACGCTCTGCATCCTGCTCATCTTGCGCAATTTGAGCAAAATGGTCCGCAACGCGGGCACGAATAATTTTCATCGCTTTATCCCGGTTTTTCTGCTGAGTCCGCTCTTCTTGCATTTCCACTTTAATATTGGTTGGCAAGTGTACAATCCGAACAGCAGTCGCAACTTTGTTGACGTTCTGACCACCGGCTCCAGACGCATGGTAAATATCAATCCGCAAATCTTTTGGATCAATATCGTATTCGACCTCTTCAACCTCTGGCATCACAAGCACGGTTGCCGTCGAAGTATGAACTCGTCCTTGACTTTCCGTCACAGGAACCCGTTGAACCCGATGGGCTCCAGATTCATATTTGAGTTTGGAATAGACAGACTGGCCAGATACCATAGCCACAACTTCTTTGAAACCACCGACGCCATTCATGGACGTTTCCATAACTTCAAAACGCCATCCTTGAGTCTCTGCGTATTTCTGATACATGGTCAGGAGATCGCCTGCGAAAAGTGCCGCTTCGTCTCCACCTGCCGCACCACGGATTTCCAAGATAATGTTTTTATCATCATTCGGATCTTTTGGAAGCAACAAGATTTTTAACTTCTCTTCATATTCTTCCTTAGCCTGCTTGGATTCCTTAAGCTCCATTTTAGCCATTTCTTCCAATTCAGCATCACCCGCTGCATCTTTAATCATTTCTTCAGCATCCGTAATGGATTGCAAAATCCGCTTGTATTCCCGATAAGCGGCAACTGTTTCGCGTGTCGAGGCTTCTTCACGGGAAAGTTCCATGAAACGCTTGGTGTCACTAACAACTTGCGGATCACTTAAAAGTTCCCCCAATTCCTCGTAGCGATCCTCTACCGCCTGCAATTGATCATAAATATTCATGCTTAGCTAACTCCTTCTAATTCCGGATTAAAATAGTGCTTTCTACATACCGAGACATAGGTTTCGTTCCCACCAATTTGAATTTGTTCTCCGTCATACATGGGGGATCCATCCTGCATCCGAAGGACCATTGTTGCTTTTTTGGAACAATAGTGACAGATCGTTTTAATCTCTTCAATCTTGTCTGCGAAAAGTAAAAGGTATTTAGATCCTTCAAACAACTCATTTCGGAAATCATTTTTCAAACCAAAGGCCATAACCGGAATGTCTAATTCATCTACTACCCTGGCCAGGGCAAAAACATGATGCCGTTTTAAAAATTGAGCTTCATCAATAAGAACACAATAAAGCTCCTCTTGCTTTTGCTCCTCCTGAATAAATCCAAAGACATCAAAATCATCATCAATTGCCAAGGCTTCCCGCCGCATCCCAATGCGACTCGAGACCATTCCAACTCCATCTCGTGTATCTACAGCTGAAGTCATAATGAGAACTCGCTTCCCCTGTTCTTCATAATTATGGGCTACTTTGAGAATTTCAATGGTTTTCCCCGAATTCATTGTCCCATACTTAAAATAAAGCTGCGCCATCATTCAACTTTCTAAAAAATTATTTCTCACCTATTATACACGAAATCAGACCAAACTTACAGTCTTTTCCCACGTTACAATATGGTACAATAGATTACGAGGAGGAATCGTTATGCCATTTGTAAAAATTGAACTCTTTGAAGGACGCTCTCTTGAGCAAAAACAAGCCCTTGCTGCGGAGGTAACCGAATCTGTTATGAAACACACAGGAGCTCCAAAGGAAGCCATCCATGTCTTTATTCGAGACCTCCCTGAAGGAACGTATTATCCTCAAGGACAAATGAAAACCAAATCCTAATGAGGATCGAATCCATTACAAAAACGACAGCTTTAAACTGTCGTTTTTTTCTTACTCTTGAGCGAGCAGCTTATCCTGTTTTTGAACAGACACCATTCGCCATTGTAAGAGGAGTGCACAAGCCCATAAGCCTATATTAAGTCCAATCCAATAACCATATGGTCCGAAACCAGCAAGAATATCTAAGAGGTAACCCAAAGGAAGGGCGATAATCCAATAGCTAATAATTCCAATAACAAAAGGATAGGTCGTATCCTTATAGCCCCGCAAAATTCCCTGAATTGGTGATACCAAGGCATCAGCAAATTGGAAGAATAGGGCATAAATCAGGAAATGGCTGGTCAGCCTGATAAACTCAGGTTCTTTCCCATAGAGCGCAGCTACCTGATTCCGGAAAACGTATAGGAAAATCAGAGTGGCTGCTGCGAACAGAATCGCCATGAGTCGACCAATGCGACTATAAGCTAGAACATCTTCTGATCGTTCTGCACCTTTTTCATAAGAAATGATAATGGCCATAGTCATGGAAACACTCAAAGGAAAGGCATACATCATATTCGAAAAATTCATAGCTGCCTGATGACTGGCAATCACTTCTGAAGAAAAGCGAGCCATAAAAAATCCAACCGCAGCAAAAATAGCAGACTCTGCAAAAACAGCTCCACCAATTGGCAAACCAAGTTTCCAACCTTCGATAAAACCTGGAAGATACAGACCTTGTGGTTTAAAAATACGATAGCCTTTCATCTCAGGATGCCAATACATGACACCTAGAATGACTAATAGTAAAGCCCAGTAGGCCATAGAAGTCCCCAAGCCTGCTCCTGCTCCTCCCAATTCAGGGACGGGACCAACGCCATAAATTAACAAATAGTTAAAGAAGGCATTAAAAGGAAGGAGAAGCAACATCAGATACATGGACAATTTTGTTAGTCCCAAGGCATCAAAAAAAGAGCGGAATACACTAAAAAGCAAGAGGGGTAAAATCCCCAAAAGCATAAAGTGCAGATAATCTTTTCCCACCCGCAAAACTTCTGTTTGCAAGCCTAAACTCTCTAACAAAAGGGGGGCACCAAATCCAATAATCACAAAAAGAAAGGCCGCTAAACAAAGGGACAGATAAATAAACTGCCAAACATCTCTAGCAACCTTCTCCTTCTGCCCTTGGCCTAGATGATAGCCGATAATAGGAACAATAGCCGACAGCACCCCCGTAACTAAGGTAAACATCGGGTGCCAAATACTCGTCGCCATCGCAACCCCAGCCAAATCCAAGGTGCCATACTGCCCTGTCATCATCGTATCAATAAAGGAGGCTGAAAAATTCGCGACTTGGTAAACCAAAATAGGTAAAAAGATTTGAAAAAAGACTTTCACTTTTTCAGAGTTAGAATAGGTTTGATGCATGATTCACCTCCATTCAAAATTTTTCGACTACTCGGAACAAGTTAAAATCTGAAACACATTTTAATCCAGGAAGTGGCTTAAAATGGATCGGTTCTAAAGCAATGATAGCTTACCATCAATAAGGCATACAAAACATGAGGTTTGGAGAAAAGGATTCAGACAGTCAGATTTTCAACTGTTATAGTCTATTCGTTTGCTTTTAGTACAAGGCAGCGAGTCGCAGACAGTACTGAAGTACGGCAAGACGATCTAACACAGTAATAAAAGATAAACTAAAAGAGTATAAAGGACAAATTAAAAGAGTATTTGAGTATAAGGTCATCACTAGTATACCAAAAACGCTAACCTCTATAAAGGAAAATCCAGGCCAATTCAAGACCTGGATGTTTCTTACAAACTATCTCCATTCCAGATGGAATTTTTTACAATCACATAATCTACTTTTCGGAGACTTTCGAGGTCTCGTCCACCTGCATAAGAGATCGAACTTTGAAGATCTTCCTGCATTTCTTTGAGGGTTGAAAAAATGGAACCTTTCGCTGGTAACAGGATTTTCTTCCCTTCAACGTTTTTATAATCCCCTTTTTGGAATTGAGAGGCGGAGCCATAGTACTCTTTGAAGGCTTGTCCATTTTCCTCAACCAATTTACCAGGACTCTCGGTATGGCCTGCAAAGAGTGATCCAATCATCACCATGCTGGCACCAAAACGAATAGACTTAGCAATATCACCGTGGGTACGAATTCCACCATCCGCAATAATCGGTTTACGAGCTGCTTTAGCACACCACCGGAGTGCTGCTAATTGCCAACCACCTGTACCAAATCCAGTTTTGACTTTTGTGATACAAACCTTACCAGGGCCAATTCCCACTTTCGTTGCATCTGCACCTGCATTCTCCAACTCACGCACAGCTTCTGGTGTCCCAACATTTCCAGCAATGACAAAAGTCTCAGGTAGTTCTCTTTTGATATGCTGAATCATTTTGATAACACTGTCCGCATGCCCATGGGCAATGTCAATGGTGATATAGTCTGGGACATTTTCTTTGAGCTGACTCACAAAGTCATACTCATAGTCTTTTACCCCCACAGAAATCGAGGAAATCAGACCTTGCTCTTTCATTTTTTTAATAAAAGGAATACGGGCTGCTTCATCAAAGCGATGCATGATGTAAAAATACCCCTCACGTGCTAGCTTCTCAGCCAGTTCCTCGTCTACAATGGTTTGCATATTGGCTGGTACAACCGGTAGCTTAAATGTATGCTTCCCAAATGTCACCTCTGTATCCGCTTGAGAACGGCTTGAAATAATACACTTATTGGGAATTAATTGAATATCTTCATAATCAAAAATGGGAAACTCGTTTAACATGACGGCACCTCTAACATTATTTACCTGTCAATACTAAGCATAGACAGGTATTCATACTCATTACATTTCAAAATCTGAATGTGTGAATCCTCTTCGCCGAACCCTAAGTCCTGTCTTCATCGGATTGATGGCAAGCGATGCTTGCTTCATCATCTATAAATTTCAATCCAATTCCTGAATTAAAATTCGTTTCATATTTCGAACTGTTTTGAGTATTAAAACCGACCTTTCCGGAAATATTATACAGAATTGTCCGAAAATTGTCAACGATATTGAATCCAGATCAGCAGAAAGTTCGTTTTTGAAACTTTCTAAAACAGATGAAAAGACTTGAGAAAATCCCAAGTCTTTTTCAATACCTCTTTTATTCGGCAGTCAATGCAGCCATTGTGATGTAGTTGTATGGCTTGTTAAAGTGTGGCAAGAAGAAGATATCCGTCAAGGCCAACTTATCAATGGTTACATGCTCTTGGATAGCCAAAGAGAACATGTGAATTCCCATAGACATATCTTCTTTCGAAGCCATTTGTGCACCAAGAATTTGACGAGTTGTACGATCGTAAACAATCTTGATCGCCACTTCATAGTTGTTGTGTTTAATGAATTCAGGTTTTTGAAGATCGTTGAAACCTGTTTCAACAGCATCGAAACCAGCTGCTTTAGCTTTTTCAAGAGTCAAACCAGTTGAAACCATCTTAAGATCGTAGATAGAGATACCGTTTGAACCTTGAACACCAATTCCTTCAAGTTCATGACCAGTTGCGTTAAAGGCACCTACGATACCAGAGCGAACTGCATTTGAAGCAAGGGCGATGTAGCTTGGTTTACCAAGAGAGTTGTCATAGATGGTTGCACAGTCACCAATTGCGTACACACCCGGAATGCTTGTTTCTTGTTTCTTATCAACAAGGAAGGCACCGTTTTGGTAAAGTTCGATTTTGCCTGCTCCAAGTTCTGTATTTGGTCGGAAACCAACAGCCAAGACAACCATGTCAACATCGAAGGTTTCTTTATCGGTTACGATGCGCTCAACTTTGCCATCTCCTTCAACTGCTTGAACTTTTTGGCCATAAGCCAAACGAATTCCATGATCTTCCAAGTTCTTATTCATCATATCTGATAGTTCGCGGTCATAGTAACCATTCAAGGAAGTTTCAGCAATATCAATCAAGACAACTTCTTTACCAACACGTTCGAAGGCTTCTGCCAACTCAACACCGATATAACCTGCACCAACAACAGCAACTCGTTTAATATCTTTGTTTTCAAGACGTTCAATTACTTCTGCAGAGTTTTGGTACAGTTTTACAAATTGAAGGTTTTCAAGGGTTGCTTTGAACTCGCGAGTTCCTTCGACCAATTCTACTCCTTTAATTGGTGGAATAATTGGTTGGGAACCAGTTGCAAAAATCAATTTCTCATATGATTCAACGTGCTCTTTGCCATCAACAAGGGCCGTTACTTCTTTCTTATCATAGTCTACAGAAAGAACTGGAGATTCCATGTAGATGCGAGCCCCTTTAGCTTCAAGAGTTTCTTTATCAGAATAGAAAAGACCTTCTGGACCGTCGATTTGTTTTCCAATCCAAAGTGCCATTCCACAACCGAGGAAGGAAATATTGGAGTTTTGATCAAAAACAACTACTTCGTTCTCATCACCGAAGTTATCCAACATTGTGTTAATACAAGCTGTACCAGCGTGGTTAGCACCAATGACAACAATTTTACTCATAGTTCGAGTCCTACCTTTAATTTTTTTCGATATCAGTATACCACAATCTGACAGCGTTTTCAAATCTTTGCCCTTCTACTATTGAAAAAAATCGTGAAAAATTTCAGAGATTATAAGGAAACTTGCTGAACAGAACTGCGGCCAGAACCTCGCTTCTCTAAAAGTATCTGTTTGGAAATTCCCTGTTTCATAACTTCTACGTGAGAGATCAGACCAATCATGCGACCGTTACGACCTAGGCTCTCCAAAACATCCAAGGCAACCAAAAGAGTCTCCTGATCTAGACTTCCAAAACCTTCATCAATAAAGAGGGCTTCTAGTTCTATTCCACCCTTACTTTCTTGAATCACATCAGACGTAGCTAAGGCAAGAGCCATACTTGCGAGAAAACTTTCCCCGCCCGAAAGTGTGGAAACAGGTCTTAACTGGCCCACTTCTTGGTCCAGAACATCTAAATCCAATCCCGCGAGACTTCGACCAGAGGATTTTTGGTTTTTGAGAACAAATTGGTAGCGTCCTTGGGAAAAATCATGATAGTAACGGTCATTTGCAACTTCCACAATCTGCTTAAAATAATGCTGCAAGACATAAGCTTTAATGTCTAAACGACTCTCTGTCTGACCACTAAGAACTTGCACCAATTGATCCAACTGGCTAAAGAGTAGATTGCTTTCAACTTGATTCTGATTCAAATTCTCCAGTTGTTTTTCAATCTCTAGGGCATGATCAATACGGCTCTGCAGCAGAACAAGTGTTTCACTCTTCAATTCTAGTTCAGACTCTAATTGTGCAAGCAAAGCTTGCCTTTTCTGAGGATTCTCGAGTTGAACAGCGTCAGGTTCGTTTGCCTCCAATCGCGTTAGCTCCATTCGCACCTCTTGCAATTGAGCCTCAAATTGTGTCAATCGCCGCCGTAATTCACTCCGTTTAGATATTCCCTGAAGGATTTCCAGAAATTCAGTCCAATCGGCAGCCGGTAAGACCTCTGCCTGTAATTGTTTCATTACCTTTTTATTCTGAGAACGAGTCTCTTCGTAAGCACGGACCTGTTCAACAAGTTGTTCCTGTTTGGTTTCATAGGCCTGTCTCTGAGCTGTTAATTGCAGTTCTAAGCGCGAAAGATTTTTCTTGCCTAATTGAAGGTTTTTCAATGCTCGTTTTTGCTTTTCGAGCTTCTCTTCAAGTGCTTCAAGACTCTGACTTTCAACTTGTTCCTTCAGCTCACCTAAGGATTGTTCCCATTCCTGCAATTGATGGTGGGCCTGGTCCATGCTCAGTCCAAGCTCTTGAAGTTTAAGCGAATAGGTATTTTGAAGTGCCAGTGCACCCTCTCTTTCTTCTCTTAATTCTTCTGCCCTTTTTGCCTGAATCTCGAGGGTTTCTTGGTAATTTTCAAGGGCTTTCGCCAGCTCTTCTAAACTAGATGCTTCGAGTTCTAACTGAGAGGTCAATTGTTCGAACTGAGACCGATAAGCTACTTCCTCCGTTTTTACCTCATCCATCACTATTGTCAGGTTGCTCTCCAAACTAGCCCGAGATTCTTGCAAATGAGACAGTTCAAGCTGTTTCTCGTGAGAGGCAATTTCTAATTGAAGGAAGTCTTCGTCACTCTCCATCTCCCGATCCACAGGGAGCACACTGATTCTATTCTGGCAAACTGGACACTCGTCACCGACGTGAACTTGCGAGCGGACCATATTCAAAGCCACAGTCAGTCTTTGTTTCTGAAGAGCTTCGAGATCTTGCTCTTGATTGGATCTTGTTAAATCTGAAATTTGGGTTTGAATCTTTTCCAACTGCACATTCAAACTTGCCCATTCCTGTTTTCTATCTTCCAGTTTCTGATTTTGTTGACGAAGCTGATGGTACAGCTGCTGATAGCCCATTAGCTGAGACCAAGAAGCAGACTCCTGATTCAATTCTTGTAGGTTCCTGTCAATCTGAGATAATCCTTCCTGATTCTGCTCAAGCAACTCTTGGTATTCTTTCTGGTCTGCTTGAAGATTTGCAAGTTCAGTTTGCTTATTTGCGATCCGCTGGGTTTGTTGCCGAGCTTCTAGGAGTTTCTGATGCTTCTTTTCCAGATCTATTAGTTGCTGACGAAGTTCTTCTTCATCTACCTGATCAAGTCGCGTTACTTCTGCCCTAAATTCTTTGCTTAAAGTCTCTAAATTCAACTTTTCCTGCTCTAGTTGCTCCTGGGTTCTTGCCAAGACTCCTTTTTGCTTATCCAATTGCTCCTGCCGGTCTAAGAGAATCTGCCCTTCTTCCAATTGATCCAAGAGAGTCAGTTCCTTCTTATCCTCATCATAAGTTGGATAGGAAGCCAATAAATCTCGTTGCAGAATTTGCTGCTCCTTGAGATTCTGCTCCCATTCCAGTCGGCTCTCCCAAGCCCTAAGTTCTGCAGATACTTCCTGAACCTGCGCCTCCAATGTCTCGATCCTTTGACCTTGAACATTTTTTTCTTGGTCAAAAGATTGAAGAGCCTTTGCCATTGCCTCCTGGATTTGATCTGGTCCCAAAAGGGCTGCCTCTTCTCCCACCACGCTGCGGGCAAGTACGACCATTTCCAAGTCTCTGGCTTCAATCTTCTGGCGGTCTTGTTTCCGTTTTTCTTTTAAAGTTTCAATTAAAAGGTGATAGGAATCGACATCAAAAAGAGTTTGGAGAATTTCCTCCTTCTCCTTGGAATTGGCTAATAAAAAGCGCTTGAAATTATGCTGAGGTAAGAGTAAAATACGCTGAAACTGGTCCTTGTTCAAGTGCAGTAGGTCCTCAATAGCTTGGGTCACCTCCGCAAGCTTGGTGTAACTAGGTCCGACCAAGTGGCCATCTTGAACCTCAGAGAAAAGATGTTGGTCCCGAAAAAGACTATTAAACGGCCTTTCGGAGTCCCAAGTAACTCGTTTGGGAGTCCAAGATCTCTCCACACGGTAGACCCGATTTCGATGGCTGAACTCCAAAAGGACACTCGATGGTTCTTTGGGAGAAAAGGACGCAAATTCACTCCGCAAATCGATAAAGCGCTTATCTCCAATCTTAAATTGGGCATTGTTGTAGTAAAGTGCTGTGACCAACAAATCAAAGATGGTTGTTTTCCCAGACCCCGTATCACCTGAGATTAGAAAGAGGCTATCCGCATAATCACGGAAGTCTAGATCTAGATGGGCGTGAGGGCCAATATTTTTGGCTTCTAGGCGAATCGGCTTCATACTTCCTCCTTCCTTTCTAAAAGACTGGCTTCAACCCAGTCTACTTGTTGCTGACTTAATTCATGCCCCGTCTGTTCCTGAAAAAATTGATGGATGATCTCCATGGGAGATTCTAAACGTTCCTGAATCCAGACCTTATTTCTGACTTCCTTCGCTTCTTCTTGGATGCGAATATCCAGAATATCTGGATAAAAGATGGCCAAGGAATCCCTTAAATTGCGAATTACTTGAGGTTTTTCAGTAAGTCGAATACTGTAGTAGGCAGGCCCTTCAGCCTGAATCTTGGCCACAAAGTTTTTTGCGGTGATATCCTCATAGGTTCCACAAATCAGACGGATGTCCTTTGAACTTGGAAGAGCTTTAAACGTAACCACCAGCTCTTCAGGCTGCCAATCTAAAATCAGCACTCCTTTTTCTTGCCAATGTTCATCAACTGCAAATTTCAACAAGGAACCCGAGTAACGAATCTTCTCACTTGGACTGGAGAGGTGGGAATGCAGATGCCCTAGAGCGACATAGCTAAAATTGGAAAAAAGACTAGTTGGTAGATGGTTGAGCCCCCCAATCTCAGACTTCCCTTCACTGATTAGCTGATAGTCCTCGTTTCCTTTACCAGCAACATAAAAATGACTAATGAGAATTGGGTTTTTATCCGGCTTGATCAGCGCCTCCATGTCCTTAACCAGTCGTTCCATAGCCTGACGGATGGTCTCCATTTGGCTTTTATTCTCCTCAGAAATCCCATAAAAACGACGGGCATCACTGGGGTGAAAAAAAGGAAGGAGAAAAATTTGAAAGTCCCCAAAATCAATGGGTTCTAAGGCTTGTTCAATTTGCGTGGCCAGATAAAGTTGGCCTTGTTTCATCCAACGAGTCCCAAATTGAAGACGATTGGCACCGTCATGATTGCCGGAAACAATAAAGAGAGGGAGGCCTAATTCCACATTCAATTCATAGAGCATCTGATCCAAGGCCTTGGTTGCAGATACAGGTGGCGTAGATACATCAAACAGATCACCCGCCAAGATAATTGCATCAACCTTTTCCCTCTGAGCTACATCTTTGAGCTTTTGAAAAACCGACCACTGCTCCTCTAACAAGGAATAGCCGTGAAGTTTGCGACCAATATGCCAATCTGCTGTGTGTAAAAATTTCATTCAAAGAACTCCTTCCCATCCAAAGCTCCTTCAAGAATAGCAAAAAAAATCACGGTAAACAAATACTTACCGTGATAATCTAAATTTATAGGTTTTCCATGTCAAAGACTTCGGCTTCCTGCTTATCTGGGAGCACCAAGGCTAGCAGTAAACCAGCAAGGGCAGGTGTTGTCCATGCCATTGAAGCCGCTGCGAATGGCAGACTACTTACAAGATTACTTAAAGCTGTAATACCTAGACTAGATCCGAGAACCTCCGCTACGGAAACCAAGGTCACCAATCCAACTGTCACTTGCATCCCACGTTTTGAAAGTGGTAGGAATTTGTTCACAATCACAATCAAAACTAGGGCAATCGTGATTGGGTAAAGAATCATCAATACAGGTAGTGAGAAAGTAATGATGGTGTTCAAGCCTAGGTTTGCAATCGCAAAACCAATGAAGGTAAAGGCAGTCGCAAAAGTTTTATAAGAATATTGTGGGAAGCGAGAATTAAAGAATTCACCCGTAGCCACAATCAAACCAACTGTTGTTGTGAAGCAGGTCATAGTGATCATGAAGGCCAAGAAAAACTGACCTACAGAACCAAAGACTTGTTGAGTTGCATTCGTTAGAACATAAACCCCTTTATTCACTTCGGCATTGGCCACTACATCTGCTGGAACAGGGAAGGAATTCCCCAACCTTGCAAGTCCGATATAGAGACCACTGAAGGCCAAGGCTACAACCAAACCAACAATCCAGATTGTTGAGATATATTCTTTTTTACTAGAAAACCCTAATTGTTTCAAGGTTTGTACGGCGATTACACTGAAGGCTACAGAAGCCAAAGCATCAAGTGTGTTATAACCCTCCAGGAAACCAGTTCCAAATGCTGCGCTTGCGTAGCCATCAACCGCTGCTTGAGGTGCTTGGCTAAAGTTAGCCAGCCCAAGAACAATCAAGAGAACAATGGAGAGGGCAAAAATCGGTGTCAAAATACGACCAACTGAGTCTAAAATTTTGGAAGGATTCAAAGCAATCAGGTACGCAGCTCCAAAGTACAGGACTGTGAAAATAAAGAGTGCTAGACTTGGATTAAACCCATTTAATAAAGGCTCAATTCCAACACTGAAAGCTGTCGTCGCAGTCCGTGGAATCGCGAAGAAAGGACCAATTGCCAGATATAGGGCTACCAAATAAATCGTCGCGAAGACTGGTGAAATTTTCTTGGAAATTTCATAAACATAACCCTTGGGATTTAGAGTTCCAATAATCAGCGTCAGCACAGCTAAACCAACTCCCGAGACAACAAAACCAAAAATTGCGGGCCAAAAATTTTGTCCAGACAAGACTCCAAGAGCCGGTGGGAAAATCAAGTTACCAGCTCCGAAGAAGATCCCGAACAAAAGAAGCCCCGTTAAGGCACCTTTTTTTACCATAAACATCTCCTTTTTCTAAATATGTGCCTTATTATATAGGACTTTAAAAGCTTTGACAATAGTTTACAGAAAATTAAAGTGGTTTTTCTTACTCTGTTTGATTGTCTTGCAAGAATTTAAGAATCGGATAGCTTACAGTCGGAAAATAGTCTCCTGAAAAATCATGACCTGCCCCATCAATAATCTGAACTTGACCATTTTTCAGATAAGTGCGAGCTTTTTCGCTATAGGAAAATGGGACAATCTCATCCTGATTCCCGTGGAGAATTAAAACCGGACCAGGGTACTTGGCCAACTCCTGATAAATGTTGACGGACCAAACATCTAAAAGATAATTGGGGCTAATCTCAATCGAAAACTGATCAAAAATCTTTGTATCCTCTGGAATTTCCTCAAAAGAATCATAGACCTGATGCGGTAACTCACTAATAATAAAGGCTGGATACATCAGAAGTAAACTCTGGATACGCTTGGGTTCCTGACTAGCAACCAGACTGGCAATCAGACCGCCTTGGCTAATACCAAGGATGCTAGTTTGATCCGGTATGATTTCCGACCAATTTTCACTGGCATCTAGTACACTCTTCAGGTCCTCAACTTGACTAGTCACCGTTAACTCCTTGGCATTGCTACTGCTTTGACTTTTGGGGCCACCATGCACAAAGTCAAAGGTATAGACAGCGTAACCACGAGCTGCCAGCAATTCGGCATAAACCCGCCCTTGTCGATAAGAACCATTAAAACCATGGGCAAAAATAACTAAGGGAACCTTTGACTTACTGTCCGGAATATAGAGGCGTCCCTTTAACTTGCGCGCTCCATCCCGGATATCCCGTTCCTCCATTCGATAATTGGTTTTGGGAAGAGTAATGGCAACTTTTTCTTCCTGGACCTGGTTATCTAGCTCTGGTGCTTGAGTTCCCCCTGCCCAAATAAGACTGATGCCAATGACGATTAGGCACAGTAGGAAACCAATTTTTTTCATCTTAGCCTCCTTTTTCTTTTAGCCTAAAGCCACATCTAAAATCATCATTAAAACAAAACCAATCATGAGTCCTAAGGTTGCTTGGTCTGTATGTCCGTTATTTTGAGAATCAGGGATTAACTCTTCGACGACGACAAAGATCATGGCACCCGCTGCAAAAGAAAGAGCATAGGGAAGCAGGGAGGTCATGGCTAAAACGGCTATAGCTCCCAGAAGGGATCCAATCGGTTCTACGATAGCAGAATTAGCTCCCCAAACAAAAGCCGACCAACGGGAACGTCCTTCTGTCCGAATAGGGACTGCGAGGGCAGCACCTTCGGGAATATTTTGCAGGCCAATCCCTAGAGCTAGACCAATGGCTGAGACTAGAGCTGCTGTATTTCCATCTTGAATGGCTCCAAAGGCAACACCAACGGCTAATCCTTCAGGAAAATTATGAATGGTGATGGCTGAAAAAAGTAGGGCTGTCCGGGATAAACGCTTCTTAGGCTGCAAACCTTCGACTTCTTTTTGACTCAGATGAATATGGGGAATGATCATATCCACTAACCGGAGAAAGAAACCACCTGCTAAAAATCCAATCGCTACGGGTAACCAACTCAGTTTGCCATAAGTCGGCTCCGCAAATTCCAAAGCTGGTGATAAAAGAGACCAAAAAGAAGCGGCAATCATGACCCCAGCGGCAAATCCCATAGTTGTATCTAAGGCCTTACGATTAACATCTTTAAAAAAGAAAACAACAGAGGCACCAAGGGCCGTACAAAACCAGGTAAAGAGACCTGCTCCAAAAGCTAACCAGACTACAGGTTGTTGGGCTAACCATTCCATAAATTACCTCCTAGAGATGGTAAAAAGGGTTGGTGGAAACCCGACTTCCAAGAATGTCCAATTCCCATCCTTCCTCCTGGGACCAACGCTCAAAGAGTGCTGAAACACCGTGTACAAAAAGGATTTCGATATAGTGACCAGGATCGATAGCCCGTAAACCTTGGGATAAGAAGTCTTGAGCATTATGGTAATAGATATCTCCCGTTATCAAAACATCTGCCCCTTTTTCCAAAGCATCCTTGGCAAAAGATTGACCGCTTCCTCCACAGATGGCAACACGGGTAACGGGAGTATCTATGTAACCTGGGTACTCAACTAAACGGACACTGTCCAAATGGAAAGTTTCTTTGACCTTAAGAGCCAAATCTTGAAATTCCATCGACTCAATATCCCCAATCCGTCCAATACCCTGGCCAGGAAGAGTTTCATGCAGAGGTTCTACATGTGTAATTCCAAGCAAGTCACAGAACCAGTCATTCAACCCTCCTTCGACAACATCAATATTGGTATGGGACACATAGACTGCAATATCTGCCTTAATTAAATCCACATAAATCCCATTCATTCCCTGATCATAAACCAAGTTCTTAATGGGACGAAAAATCGGCGCGTGTTTGACAATCAGCAGATCCACTTGGTTGGCAATGGCCTCTTGGACAGTTTGCTCACGAATATCCAAGGTGACCATCACCCGTTTCACATCCTTATCTAACGATCCAATCTGCAATCCAACCTGGTCACCTTCCAGTGACAATTCTGGCGGACAAAAGGCCTCATATCGTTTAAGTACATCTCTAACTTTCATCTAACACCTCGTTTATTGCTGCTAATTTTTGAGCTAATTCCAATCTCTCTTCTTCATGCTCGTCAGGAATTTTAACCAGAAGTCCTTCAATTTTTTCAGCCTCTTTCAACCATTTTTTATAAAACACTTCTGATTTATTTTTTAAGAGATAAGGACCAAAGGTTTGATCTTTCCAACTCAATGCCATCTTCCCCGGCTTTGCTACTAGAATCTCATAAATTTTTCCAGCTTCTTCCAAAATCTCTTCGGCTGTAATATGATAGCCATGCTTTTCTAACCAGATTCTTAATTCATTTTCTCGGTTATTGGGTTGAAGGATAAGAGACTGGATTCCCTGTAACTTGGATTGACCTTGATCCAAAATGGTAGATATCAGTCTCCCTCCCATTCCGGCAATAACAATCTCCTCAATTTCATCCTCAGCATTCATGGCATCTAAGCCTGACGCTAGTCGAACCTGGATCAGCTGACTCAAGCCTTCCTTTTGAACATTTTGACAAGCCGACTGGTAAGGACCTTTCACGACTTCGCCTGCAATGGCAGCGGAGATTATCCCCCTTTTGATCAAGGCAATGGGCAAATAGGCGTGGTCACTCCCCACATCTAAAATTTTTGCTCCAGAACTAACAAAACTAGACACAAGGTCTAAACGTTTCGATAAGGACATTTATTCCTCCAAATTTTTATAATAATAACAGAGAGACTGGACAGGGCAGGTCTCACATTT
The DNA here is from genome assembly GCF_015831295.1 of Streptococcus sp. NLN64. Taxonomy (NCBI): domain Bacteria; kingdom Bacillati; phylum Bacillota; class Bacilli; order Lactobacillales; family Streptococcaceae; genus Streptococcus; species Streptococcus sp. NLN64. Next base: position 61,983 of record NZ_JADXDQ010000001.1, on the reverse strand, counting down.
AGGTTTTCGGGCAGTACAATGATAACGACCAAAAAAAATCAAACGGTGATGGGTCGCAATCCAATCTTTTTTAGGGATTTTAGCCATGAGATCTTGTTCAATCTGCTCGACGCTGGCATCCTGGGCCGAGATATTCAGCCGCTTAGCAATCCGACTGACATGGGTATCGACCGCAATAGCTGGAATGTGATAAATTTCCCCCAGAACGACATTGGCCGTCTTTCGCCCAACCCCCGGTAAGGATTCTAATTCTTTATGAGTTTTGGGGACTTGGCCATCAAACCGTTCTAAGATTTCCTGCGCTGTGCGAATAATATTTTTGGCTTTGGATTTGTAAAGACCGATATGACGAATGGTCTCTTCTACCTCCGGTAAGGGGGCCTTGGCTAAGTCTTCAATTTCTGGGTACTTGGCCCACAAACCGGGTGTGATCTTATTAACGGATTTATCGGTTGCTTGAGCTGATAAAATGACCGCAATCAACAGTTGAAAGGGCGTCTCATACTCCAATTCCCCACGAGCATTTGGAAACATGTCCGCAATGATATCTAGAATACGCTTTAATTTAACCCGTCCAATCATTCCCCCAACCTCCACAAATTTACGTTGTTTTTAAATTCCTCGCTAGCTGAGATTTTACGTGTTTTCTGTAAATTCCATTCTTCACGACGTCGATTCACCTGTTCCACTGTTTGAATTCCTTCATTCACCCAATTGCGGAGAATTGTTTGCCAATAACGCCAACTGGTCTTTCCATTCAAGACTGATTCTCGAACAGCTTCTTTGATTAACACAACCGAAAAATCTCGTGCCCATTTCTGAAGGTCTTCAATTTCAATAGGATTTAATAAGCGACCGTAAGATTCCTGTATGAAGGTCAAGAGATCTTTAAACTCCTGTGCTTCACTTTTAGGTTCTTGTCCTTTTTCTAAATCGGCCGCCATTTGATCTAGTCGTTCAAACAGAGGCGTTGCATCATAATAGAGCCCTCCTTTTCCTTCCTGGTTGCTGGTCTCTTGGAAGCGAAGAGAACCCGATTGAATCAAACTATTTAAACACCCTCGTATCGTTTCCCTCTCCAAACCCGAGCGCTTAGCCAATTCATCGATAGAAATACTGGCCCCTTTGGTCGCATTTTCTACATAGGCCAACTGCCACACCAGAAATTCTTCCGCAGACCCAAATAAGTTTCCTAATTGTTCAAAAAGAAAGGCCGGCAGGACTAGCTGTCCCGTCTGGTATATTTGGTAATAAGCCATAATGCTCCTTTACTAGATTTTTTCTACTGAGAATATATTCCCATTCCATACTCTCTATTATACATTTTTTCGATGCGGACGAAAAAAATCTTCTTGAAGTTTCCTTCAAGAAGATCAACATTAATAATGCATGAGAACTTTATAGTCGTAATCACCAATGGCTTCGCGACCATTCAAGTCATCCAATTCGATTAGGAATGCACAGCCTGCAACAATACCACCTAAACGCTCAATCATCTCGATGGTCGCTTTAACAGTCCCACCTGTTGCCAATAAATCATCAACAATGAGGACACGTTGACCTGGTTTAATGGAGTCTGCATGCATGGTAAGAGTGTCAAGTCCATATTCCTTTTCATAATCTGCAGAAATCACTTCGCGTGGAAGTTTTCCAGGCTTACGGACAGGTGCAAAACCAATTCCAAGTTCATAGGCAACTGGACAGCCCACAATAAATCCACGAGCTTCAGGTCCTACAATCATATCAATCTTCTTATCAGTCGCGTATTGAACAATTTCCCGGACGGCGTAAGAGTAAGCATTTCCATTCGCCATCAAAGGACTGATGTCACGGAAGGTTACCCCTTCCTGCGGATAATTTTCAATTGTAGCAATATAATCTTTTAAGTTCATAATCGACTTTCTATCAAAATGTTTTACAATCCATTCTACCATACTTCAAGTAGAATAGCTAGAAGTCAGTCACAAATAAATCCAGGCTTATAGAGTCTCCAGCGGAAAATGAAGCAAATAATCATAGATATCTTCTACTGAATCCAAAGCCATTTTTTCTTGGAAATGAGCCAACTCTTTCAAATTCTGATAAATCTGACTCTCCTCGATGGATCGTCTGGCAGCATTCGGATTTTCCTTCAGAATCCCATCCTCAATGGTCACAAATTCCAATTCTTGGAAAATTTGCAACATCTTAATGAGGAGTGGACGTTGGATTTTCAAATAAGTCGCCAGTTCATTTAATTTGTAACGAACATCAAATTCTGGAAACTGCTTGATCGTTTTATACAGCAAGGCAAATTGATCCCTCGTTCCAACACCCGTAAGATAATAAGCTTCCTTGATGGTGTTTTTGAAATAAAAAACCTGTGGTTTCCGTTCTTGGATAAACCGTGCTAAGGGCTCCACTATTTCCGGAAGTTGGTCTAAGACATAAGCCCTTGCTTGCGGAACATTAGCTGGAAAATCCTCCGTAAACTCCAGAACCGGAACAGAATCAGGGAGTGGCAATTTTGCTGAACGAATATTGTAGAGTTGGAGACCGTCAATCCTGGCATCCACCATCATGAGCTGAAGGCTAGTCTGTCCATTCCACTGATTTACAGCCAAGGTTACTAGAAGTTGGAGCTTTTTAGCCTGTGAGAACTCTAAGGCCAAGTTTCCATAGCCAAAACCAACAACCTCAAAGGCAGACTCCCCTTGGGAAATCTTTAGTTTAAGATGGGCATTTCCTTGCCCCATGCTTCTGCTAGCTTCCACTTGAAAATCAGAAATATAAAAAACGGGTTGCCGATTCTCCATTCCAAATGGAGCTAGTTGCTGAAATTGCTCCAGCGTTTTTAGACTTAAATGCTGTAAATCTAAGGTTTCATCCACTTGATAGGCAGGTTTATCCTTTGGATCCAAGCCAAGATTGGCAATGTAATCTTCCAAAACCGCTTTTAAGGCTGGTACCTTCTCTAATGCCAAGGTCATTCCTGCCGCACCTGCATGTCCCCCAAAGGCGACAAATAACTCTCTATGTGGATCCAAAGCTTCAAAAAGATGGATGCGTTCAGGACTACGTGCAGACCCCTTAGCCTTTTCACCATCACTACTCAGAACAATGACAGGTTGCCCCGTCTCTTCCAACAGTCGACCAGCGACAATCCCTAACACTCCCGGGTTCCAACCTTCATGAACTAGGACTTGTGCCTTGGCCTCAGGATCTAGTTGCGCACGCGTCTCTTCATAAATCGCTTGTACCAGCTCCTTGCGTTCCGTATTTTTGGCATCAATCATCTGGGCTAGCTCATGAGCCACCTCGTCATCAAAGCCCGTTAGAAGCTCCAAGGCTGGATTTGGATCATCTAGACGTCCCAAAGCATTCAAGCGAGGAGCAATCTGAAAACCAACCGTTTCCTCGTTAGCTTCATCCAGCTTGAGCAAAGCGACTGCAGCCAATTCCTGCAAGCCAATCCGCTGGGTTTGTTGCAAAATCTTCAGACCGTAAGACACTAGAATACGATTTTCACCGACCAAGGGAACCATATCTGCGATGGTCCCGATGGCAACTAGATCTAAGAAATCTTGCACCACATCCCCGACCAGGGCACAAGCCAGTTTAAAAGCCACTCCAACGCCTGCCAAATGATGAAAAGGATACGGATCTCCAGGTAATTCCGGATGAATAATCGCATAGGCAGGTGGCAAGACTTCTGGCAGCGCGTGGTGGTCCGTTACAATGACATCTACTCCAACCTCATTCGCATACTCCAAGGCTTCGTGACCAGCCACCCCATTATCAACAGTGATAATCAGAGAAATCTTCTGATTTTCGATGAAGTACTTATAGACACTCTTATTGGGACCATACCCATCCGTAAATCGATTCGGGAGGTAAACTTCAACCTCTGCTCCCATTTCCTCCAGAACTTCCTTCATAATGGAAGCACTGGTCATGCCATCAGCATCGTAATCCCCATAAACCAGAATCGCTTCCCCATTCTGAATCGCCTCTTCTATTCGGGCCACAGCTTTTTCCATATCGTGAAAAAGGAAAGGATCGGCAAGATCTTCTAAATTTGGCTTTAGAAAAGCTTCAAGCGCCTCCTTGCTTTGAACCCCACGTTGGTAAAGGAGATCCGCAACGGATTCTTCCAGACCAAACGTTTTGGCTTCCGCGATAAAATCCTGATCTTCTACTTTTGGCCGAAATTGCCAATCGTATTTTGCTTCTATCATTTAGATCCCCTACTCTACAGTGGAATTTCTTCTAAATCTTTGACAACATGGACATTGGAAAAGAGACTAGCAGCGTCATCCCGCATTTGACTAATGTCTTTTGCCAAAAAGCGTGGGCTAATGTGGTTCAATAAAAGGCGCTTCGCACCGGCTTCCTTAGCGACTTTAGCAGCGTCCATATTGGTGGAGTGGCCATGGTTGCGTGCCAATTTTTCATCCCCTTTGCCATAAGTGGCTTCATGAACTAAGATATCAGCGCCGACTCCCAGGCGGACACTCGCGTTGGTCTTGCGAGTATCACCGAGTATTGTAATCACTTTCCCAGGCCGAGGTGGTGAGAGATAGTCCTTAGCTTTTATCAGACGACCATCTTCCAAAGTAATATCTTCCCCTTTTTTGATTTTTCCAAATAGAGGACCGAAAGGAACCCCTGCTTGCTTCAAAGCTTCGGCATCCAACGTTCCTTCTAAATCCTTTTGAATAACCCGGTAGCCCACACAGAAAATACTGTGATCAAGGGCCTCCGCATAGACTTTAAACTGGTCTGTTTCCATCATCAATCCGAGCTGTTTGGCATCAAATTCATGAAAATGAATACGATAAGGGAGACGGGAGCCGGAAAGACGAAGACTATTTAAAACATAGCTTCGAATCCCCACCGGACCATAGATATCCAGATCTGTTTGTTCTTCGTTGGCTTGAAAAGCCCGACTGGACAAGAAACCAGGCAGACCAAATATGTGATCGCCATGCAGGTGCGTAATAAAAATTTTGCTGACCTTGCGTGGTCGAATGCTGGTATGAAGAATCTGGTTCTGTGTCCCTTCCCCACAATCAAAAAGCCAAACTTCATTGATTTCATCTAAAAGTTTTAGGGCCAAACTGGAAACATTTCGGGCTTTTGAGGGTTGACCCGCACTGGTCCCTAAAAATTGTAATTCCATTCTTTCTCCTCCATTACTACTGTAAGCTGACGTTCCTTGGAACCATACCAGAGGAGAGTTTCAACTTCTTGTTTCATTAATTGTTCAAGTAAATCTTCTTGGCTATAGGAAACCATTTTCTGACTGCCATCATTTAGTATCAACCGATCTGTTAATGGCGTCAAGGCCTCTTCACTCCTAATATCCTGTGTCACCTGTGGACGTAAGATGATACGACCTTCAACATGTCCAACTAGGTGGTTTGGAAAAATAGTCGCAATTTCCAAAAGCAATGCAGGTGTTACAGCTGCTTCCATTTGAGGGAATACCTGTCCCAGACCACTTTCATCAAGCAGAGCCAATCCGTAGGCCTTACCAGACAAATTCAAACGAATAAACGGCTTTGTTTCCACAAATGTGGGCTCTTTTTGAAAGAGGTCAAAGGCCCGACTCATTTCTAACAGGTAATCCATAGCCTCTTTAGGACCCTTCTTCTGATATAACTCTGCAAAGTAAGCATTCAAAACACTTGGGGGAGGAGTAATCCAGGCTAGGATCTCGCTATCTGTCTTCCCTTGTAAAACGTGTTCTAGATAGTTGCGATCCAGAGACGTATAGCCTCCCAAACTAATCGCACGTTCAATCCATTTATTCATAAAAGGCTTCTAATCTCCATTTATTTTTTTCCGCAATCCAACCTGAGACAGTTAATCCCTCTTGATCATATTCGCGTTTACCAATCAAGGCTAGTTCTTCTAATTCATGTAACTTGTACTGTTTTGACAGCGGCAAACGAATTTCAAAGGGCTGCCATAAAACCTTCAATTTATTGAGAATGATTTCTTTAAGTTCCTCTTTGGCGGAAGGAGAATAGGCTGAAATGCTGCTAGAAGGGTTGAGGGTCGGTACAAAATCGTCAATTCGATCCAACTTATTATAAAGAGTAATCCGTGGAATCTGATCCATCTCTAATTCCTGCATCAAAGCAAGCACAGTCTCCTCTTCCTGCTCATGGTAAGGATCACTGGCATCAATAACATGGATAAGTAAGTCCACATGTTTGCTTTCTTCCAATGTTGACGTAAAACTGGCTACTAACTCAGTTGGTAAATCCTGGATAAAACCAACTGTATCTGTCAGGGTTGCCTGTAAATTTTGATCAAGATGGATTTTTTTGGTTGTCGCATCCAAGGTCGCAAAAAGCTCATCAGCCTCATACTGGGGACTCTCTCCAAGAATATTCATAATGGTGGACTTGCCCGCATTAGTGTAACCGATCAAACCAATCTGTAAATCCGGACTTTCCAAACGCTTTTGGCGAATTCGGCTCCGATTTTTTTCAACGGCCTTTAACTGGTGTTCAATATCCGTAATTTGGTTCCGTACAGCCCGACGATTTAGTTCTAGTTGACTTTCACCAGGACCTCGGGAGCCAATCCCTCCCCCCTGTCGACTGAGCATAATCCCCTGTCCCACTAAGCGTGGCAATAGGTATTGAAGTTGGGCTAGATGAACCTGCAATTTGCCCTCATAAGATCTGGCTCTTAGGGCAAAAATATCTAGGATCAACTGCATTCGATCAATGACCTTCACTCCCCATTGGGTTTCCAGATAGCTGTTTTGACGAGGAGTCAAACGATTATTTACAATCACACTATCTATTTCTTCTGCTTCAATCCAGTTCTTAATCTCCTCTACCTTACCACTACCAATCAGACTCCTGGCATCAATCCGCTCCCGTTTTTGAACAATTTCTCGTACAACCTTGGCACCAGCCGTTTGGGCAAGGCGAGCTAACTCTTCCATGGACATTAGAAAATGGTCCATTTTAGGTAATTCTACACCGATTAAGAGAACCCGTTCTTGTTCTTTTTCCGTATTAATCATTTAAAAAATCCTCGACCAATTTCTGAATCTCATCTTTAAAGTCTGGTGTCGAAACCAGAAAGAAATTCGGTTTCATGCGATTGCGAAACCAAGTCAACTGCCGCTTGGCAAAATGACGGGTATTCTTCTTCACAGTATCAAGGGCAGATTCTAAGCTGGTTTCTCCTTCAAAATAAGGAAAAAGCTCTTTGTAGCCAATTCCACGAGCTGCTTGAGTTTGCGGATGGTTGTTATAAAGCCAACGAGCTTCCTCTAATAGACCATCCTCAACCATTTCATCAACCCGCTGGTTAATCCGCTGGTACAGGACCTCTCGATCATCATCCAAGGCAATCAAAAGGGCTTCAAAATCCTGTTCCTGATTGACCAAGTCTTGACCAAACTTATCTAACTCCAGCGCTCGGGTGGCACGACGCCGATTGATTTCGCGAATCGAAATCCCCTTCTGATTTACCAGCTCGTACAAAGCTTCCGTTTCTAAAGCTTCAAGTTCTTGTCGATAGGCCAAGAGGGCCGCTTGATCCAACTGTCCTCCTAGATGGTACCCTTCCAGAAGACTTTGTAAATAGAGACCTGTCCCACCTACAATCATCGGTAGGGCACCTCTTTGGGCAATTTCTTCAATCTTGATTGTAGCTTCTTGAACAAAATCAAAAGCCGAATACCCCTGATCGACTTCTCTCACATCCAACAAATGATGGGGAACCAATTCCTGTTCAGCCCGAGTAACCTTGGCAGTTCCGATATCCAGACTACGATAAACCTGTTGACTATCCCCTGAGATAATCTCCCCATTAAATTTCTGAGCCAACTCAATCCCCAGAGCAGACTTTCCGACCGCAGTTGGCCCCATGATAACAATTAACTTGGTTTTCATTTTTTTCCTTGAAAAATTCTTCCATTTTCTGTACCATATATTATAACACAGAAAAAGGAGATAGACTTATGGCAAACAATTTTGGTAAAGGTCTTTTGACTGGAATCCTTGGAACTGCAGCTGCTGTTGCAGGAGCTGTTTACGCAGTCCACAAAACCATCATTGAACCTGAGGAACAAAAAGCAGCTTTCATCGAAGAAAACCGTAAAAAAGCTGCCCGCAAACGCGTATCCCACTAATCCAAAAGAGGCTGGAATTCACAGCCTCTTTTTCTATATTTGCTCACTATACAAATTACAAGTCAGAGCCTCATATCTTTTGAAAAATGATAGCGTTTGCAATATAATGGTACTAAGAATATCAATTGGTGGTTCCCTATGAAAGCAATGGTTTATCAAGGAGAAGGCAACAACGTTCTCATCGAAAAAGATGTACCACAAGTCCAAAAGGCTACGGATGCAGTTGTTAAAATACTTCAGACTACAATTTGTGGAACTGATTTACATATTATCGGAGGAGATGTTCCTGAAGTTCCTTTAGGTACGACTTTGGGACATGAAGGAATCGGTATTGTAGAGGAAATTGGTTCAGCAGTCTCTAATTTTAAAGTAGGTGATAAAGTCCTCATTTCCTGTATCACCTCTTGCGGTAAATGTTATTACTGCAAACAAAACATTCAAGCTCACTGTGAAGATGGCGGCTGGATTCTAGGGCATCTCATTGATGGAACACAGGCAGAGTATGTTCGAATCCCTCACGCCGATAACAGCCTTTACCATGCACCAGAAACAGTTTCCGATGATGCTTTGGTTATGTTAAGTGACATTCTACCAACAGGTTTTGAAATTGGAGTCTTAGATGGCCACATCAAACCTGGACAGTCAGTTGCAATTGTCGGTGCTGGCCCAGTGGGACTAGCTGCTCTAATCACTGCCCAATTTTATTCACCTGCTCAATTGATTATGATTGACTTAGATACCAATCGGCTAGAACAAGCTCAGAAAATGGGTGCCACTACTACGATTCAATCCAGTAACATTACAGAGATACAAGAACAGATTCTGGAGATAACCGATGGACGTGGGGTCGATGTTGCCATCGAATGTGTTGGCTATCCTCAAACATTTGATATTTGTCAAAAAATTATAGCCATCGGTGGTCATATTGCGAATGCTGGTGTCCATGGCAAACCCGTCAATTTTGAACTGGAGAAACTCTGGATTAAAAATATTACGCTTTCAACTGGCTTAGTAAGTGCAAACACTACTGACATGCTCTTGAAAGTCATTCAATCCGGGAAAATGGATCCTCAATTACTAGTAACACATCACTACAACCTATCAGACTTTGACCAAGCCTATGATACCTTTAAAAACGCTAGCCGAGAAAACGCCTTAAAAGTCATCGTGAAAAACAATCTCTCCTAACATACAGCACACATGAAAAGCAGGGACAAAAGAAAATCCCTGCTTTTCATTTTCGATATCCTAAAAGTAAAGGATGAACAATTACTTTTGAACCCTAAAGCAAATCCAGCACCTTTGGGACACTTTGATATGAAAACCAATAGCAATCTCTTTACCCATATCAGCATGCAGGCAAAAGATGAAATCGGAGAGATGTTTTCTTCCTACGTAGATTTTTAGTTTTTAGGTCGGAAATTGGGTCGGACTTTTTCAAAAATATACAAGAACAAATAAGAATGTTTTAGAAAAGAAAAATAAAAACCTTGATAAATCAAGATTTCTAGTAATATATAGAAAGTTTTAAAAATTTATAAAAACCTATAATGGAGCCGGTGGGAGTTTCTAAAACAGCGGTATAATCATCTATTTTACAATAAGGGTCTGTTTTGGGGACTGAATCGAAAAACCACCCCTGCTCGGAGTGGCTGGCGTTAGAAAATCAATGGTCCTTTCCATTAATTTTATTCATTGTAACATATTTCTGCGCTCTTGGATAAGTTGAGTGAGTTCGTCCAGGTCTTCAAGGGTGGCCTTGTTCCGGATGAAACTCCGAGCGCTGGAGCGGGAACTGAGGTAGGAACGACGCTCCTTATTGTTCTCTGCCCATTTCTGATTTGCTTTTTGTTGAGATTCTGATACTGGCACTAATTCTTACCTCCAAACTTCTTCTTTAAATATAGTTTATAGCAGTTTCTAACAACAAAAGAAACGATGATAAGTAAAAATAAATAAATCATATTATTGTCAAGTAAATGTGATATACTAAAAATAAGAGGTGGGGCTTCCGCCCCTTTCTCTTACTTCTTATTGAGTTCCCGCTTGTGTTCAAGCACTTGTTTGTGCCATAAGCGAGCTTCTCTGACCAAACCTAGCACGATGATTGGAATTGCGAGTTCTTCATCTGCTAGGTTTTTTAGTAGTTCTAACATTTACTTTTCCTCCTTTCTTTAATTATATTATACTAAACGTAGTAGATACTGTCAAGCGATATTTGGGAAAAATTGCAATAAAAAAGCCCTCCGCGCGGGAGGGGAGAGGTTAGGCTATGCATAACCCTTCGCTTATAACTTTATCGTACTGATTCTTGGAAATTTTTCTAGATTTATCGCTGATTTCAGCAAGACTCTCTTTTGACTTGTTGGATTTAACAATTACACAAGCCATAATATACCAATTAGCCACTCTCGCAGCAGAAACATCTTCTTTGTCAAGTATAGTTTTTAGTTCTGACTTGAGCATTTCTGTTTGAGTTCTGTCTATTGGCTTTGCGTTTTCCATGGTTTCTTTTGAAGTGAAAGATACCTCGGTATCAGCAAATGATAAGGCGACCATTGATAAAACAGGGTATTTATCGGCAATAGCCATCGCTTCCTCTCTTATCAAGTATCTCTCATGACTATGTATATCTATCACCGCTTCAGCCATGACTTCCTTATCTATTTGTGATTCTCTCCTATACATTACAAAAATCAATGCCAAAAAGAAAGCGGTAAAAATAAATGTTACCATATCATTTCCTCCTTGTTTTCTTGGATTCTTGTCCCAATCTCGGATCTAGCATCGACTCCAAACGTTTTATCCGTTTGTCCTTTTCTTGAAATTGCTTTTCTAAGTGACTCATAATATCTTTGAATGCTTCTTTAGCGAGTTTGAAATCCTCTCTTTGTTCTATATGTAACTTTAAAAAAGCTCCTCCTAAACATCCTAGAACTAACAAAACAGCTCCAATTGGGACGGAAATCCCAAAAAAGTCTGTAAACAACTTCAAATATTCTATAAAGCACCACTCCTAATCACTTAATCTATTCGCTAACTCTAGAAAAATTATATCGCTTTGCTAGAATTTTTTCTAGCTTTTTGATAATTTTTTTCTACTTTTTCGATAATTTCTTTCACATAAATGCGGTTTAAACTTACGCAAAAAAACCTCCGGATTTCTCCAGAGGGGTGTTCGTATACTCAAAAACGTTTATTTTAGTTATTTCTTCACCGCACCAAAACTCAAAATATCTTCTTCTGTGAAGATACCGAGTTCATAGTAACAGCGAATCAAAATGTGTTGACTGCGACGAGATGGTCCACTCCCATCTCCAGCATTGTACATGGCTTTAGAGAAATCCCAGCCAGATGCATCCCGAACTGGATTTGTTACCTTAGCCAAATTCCAGAAACGGGCCACGTAACCAGCCTCACGCAAGTCAGCCACAGTCACCGAGCCGTTGGCCACCCGCATAAGAGTCAGAATCACCCGATATTCAGATGTTTTCTTTTCTGTAACCGGCGAACCATCTGGATAGATGTAGGCTCGCTGGTCTACATTCCCAAGAGTCAAGCTAGCACCATTATCAAATCGAAACTGCCATGGATCAACAGAGCGATCCAGGAACCAACCTGTAGGGCCGTATCTCTCAGGCGAAGCGCTGGCTTTCAGTTCTTTGACATCCTGACCAACCGCCTTTATAAAATCAAGTAGATTTTTCATAGTTTAGGCCTTTGCTTGATTGTAGACTGAAACCAAATCTAGCGCTTCGATATCGTCTAGTTTTTGGCCGAGTTCTGCCAATTTAGCGACCACTCCTGCTTCTGTTCCACCGCTCATATTTGTAATAGCGTCTGCGATTTCTTTCAGTGTATCGAATTGTTCTGGAACTCCTTCACCTAGCAATTCGGATTTGACAGCGGTTTTGGCTTGCTCGATAGCTGTGTTTAAGTCTGAAGTGCTGACTTTGTCGCCAAGCATCTGCTTCAATTCTTTGTAATCGACACCGACCGCCTGTGCGAATGCGGTTAGTTTCCCTGTATTTAGTGACATATCTTTAAACCTTTCCTAAATTATAAAATAAAAGCAAATCAGGGGTTTCTTCATCCTTGGTTTCCTCTACGTACTTTTTAACAATCTCTCTCAAAGAATAGAGTTCGATCCCCTTATCAGAAACAAACTCACCCAAGTTCTCGTTGACTTGGATGGTTTCAGAATTTGAAGATGGAAAAACATATCCGCCGTGTTCGACTTCGACTGTGTAAGTTCCAATCGGTAAAGCTTTTTCTAGCTTGAACTCTACGACGTTATCCACAACCTCCGTTTCAATCTCAAGCATGCCCTTGTCAGTATGGATTAATTGCACCCTAGCAGGTCCAGAAAGGGCTTTTTCGTCATGGGTGGATAGTTGGTAGCGGAAGACGGAAGAGGTATCCCCTTGCTTGATTTTACGTCCCGATTGACGCTCTAATTTCGTTTGGTTGGATGTTTTCATAAATCCCTCCATAAAAAAAGGAGTCGAATCCGACCCCTTTCATCTATTCAAAAGAACCGAAACTAGTTACACGGCGGCCATTTTCGGATTGGCCAACTGCAACATAGCGACGATTGCCAGACTGGGCGATATAAGTGATCCAGATGTAGCCATCAAGGTCACAATAACCATCATAGGAGATTTTTTGTCCTGGTGTGTAAACTGCAACCACTTCTGCACTAAGTCCGGCTGCTGCGCGCACATTCAAAGCTGAAACTTCTACAGTGAAAGTTCCTGTCTCTTCGTGAATTGTACCGTCTCCTGTCGCACTTGGAGTCACTGGCGCTGGTGAGTCTGAGATTGGATAATAGAACCATCCCACAACTCCATCAAACCCCCGGGTAGTGTAGCGAGCTGGACCTCCTACAATTAAGCTGTCCGCATTACCATCAATGTTTTGTTCAATAGTCTGCATGGTATAACCATCAGAATCTGCAATAACTAAACCTGTATGACCGTAGGGGTGTCCCCAAATATAGGTTGTATCCATGACAAAAACCGCACCAGCTCGTGGCTTGGAATTGACATTTCCAACCTCATTGTACTCCACTTCCCATCCAAGGCCTGCTGCTGCATTGAGTAGATCAATCGCATTTCCCCAAAGGGTTTTACCAAAGAACTGACTAGCAATTCCGTTCGGCAAGTCCACGCATTGCGTACCGAAATAACCATCCTGGTCCCAACCAATTCCATTGTCTGCAAGATTTCTCCCAAATCCAATTACATCATTTAGTGTTGCCATCTGTATTTTCTCCTTTATCTTCAATATTCAAGTTGGCTTCAACCAAAGACTGCGCCAGTTGATTGGCCTTTTTCTTTTTCTGGTTGATGTAGGGTTTTAGGAATTCTGGGAAACCTAGACCGATAACTTCCCAATTCTCAACTATCGAACCTAAATAGTTAAAATTGAAAAACATAACCCAAGCAATTCCAAAAGGCCGAACCCCCAAAGCCCTTGAATAAGTCGCAACGATAATGATTGTCGCAAAGACTAGGATATGCCGAAGCATACCCAAAGTCCCTGTCTTGCTATCAAAAGTTTTTGTTTTCATCGCCTTAACATAACCCGTGATAATATCAGTCCACATCAACCACCAAAAGGCGTGAATATAGGGGCTGTTGACCAGCCCCCTTAAATGTAGGAATAAATCACTGGCTACTAAGTCAGGCAGAATCGGTTGGTACATCCTATTCCACTCCCCCCTCTGCTTTTGTTTCAGATTCGATTCCAGATAGTTCTAAAAGTTCTTTCACCTTAGCACGATACCGCTTTGGTACTTGCTCAATAGTAATCCATCCACGTTCAATCTGCATTGCAAAAAAGTTAATCATCATCGCTATTCCTCCGCTAAACCTATTCTTCAATCTCTGTAGTATCTTCATCATTATTAAAAATAATTTCATTGACGGTCATGCTGACAGTTTGAATCATCTTCTCAGATTCATCTAGTGCTTTTTGCATTTTATCCATCATCTCATCAAACTGGGCGATTTTTTCACCCATGATATTGAACTTCTCATTCTCAGCCCGTTGCGGGAAGTTCTGGTTGTAGATTTCATCCAGTGCCAACTCGTAGAGTTCGCTATCAGACTTCTCAATCACATCTGGACTAAGAAAGACTGGATAGACCGCACCTTCCGCATTACCAAGATTGATTTGAGCCTTGGATGGTTGTCCATCCGCTCCGTAACGTAAAGATTTTGATTGGTATTCAAGTTTCATAGTGTGTTCCTTTCTAAACTGTAAATGTGATTTGGGCATTGACGACGTAATTGTTTCTGATTGTCCCACCTAAGAACGACCAATCGCCTGTTTCCTGGATTTGAAGTTTCGCAATCTCATTGTTGACTGTCCACATTGCAATATTTTCCATAATCCGGTATGGGGGTCTATATTCTTCAGGAAGGGGTGTAAACCTCATATCAGTTCCTTTAGCCAACTTAATTTCTACCAGCTTGATAGTGACAATCTCACCAATTCGTTTTACACTGACACCCTCCTGGAGTTCCACCCATTGAGGTTTTGGGGGTTCTGGTTTCTCTGCCCCAATCTCTCTCCAGCTTTTCCAGATGCCAGAGTTGTTGCAGTTTCTGACAAAGACCCTTAAATCCGTGGAGGTGAATTGTTGTGTAGTCTCCCACTTATCACTACCCCTTTGGGTACGAAATGCTTGTAAGAGTCCCCAAGAAGAAATTGGCAAATTTTTAGCTGAATTGGTACACCAGTAGAATCCTGTTGTCGTGACCAAGTTAAGGTCCGTCACCCAAGGATTGTTTGGATTTCCAGTTATTCGCCCTTTCTCGAATAAAGTTCCGTCTTTATCCGTTAATGCTGTCATTTGGATCATTCTATTATTTACAAACACATCACCAGCAACATCTACCGCTCCACGTTCCCATGGTTTTTTGATTCCAACGCCATCCGGTGTATAAGACAGAACTACTTGTTCTGGCGGAACTTGATAGACAAATTCTGTAGAGGTGAAGGAATCCTCCAAAACCCCTTTAATCGTCCAGGAACTGGTTCCGGAGTAGCTACCAGTGAGCTGAGCCTCCGCGTTGATAAATTCAAAAGTAGAGGTCCATTCGCCAGCGGCGGAGCCATTTGCTGCACTGAAGTTGGATGATAGACCTTTCGCCGCAAAGAACCTCAACTTCATGCGGTTTTTGTTTCCAAGGCTTGCGACCTTGGCGTTCCTATTAATATTCAGGACATCTTGCAAGGCTCCGGTCCGTTTAACACTGAAAGACAGAATCGGAGCATGGTATGGCTCAAATCGAACTTTTTTATCGACTGGAGCGGATTCACGGCCACGACTATCAATAACAGTGGCCCGAATCGTCACCTCACCGCTGCGATCGATAACTCCAAAAGTTCCGTTGTTTTCTGTGACAGTTTGGTTGCTGCCTAAAACAACTGCTTTATAACCGGTAATGGTTGACCCTCGGACACCATGAGCTACGCCAAAGTTAACCTTGACCTTAGATAGGATTTGAACAAATGGTCCATCGGGTAGCTTACGTTTTACCACGTCGCTCCCTTCAGACAGACTGAAATTGCTAAGTGTTGGTTTGACAGAATCTGGAATTGTAACATTAGTAGCAAAAGACCGAGTCCCTAACTTCCTGCCACCACTATAGGTATCAACATGGATTTGACCCGTTCCTGTTGTTGCGTTTGGGTAGAGGTCACAGAGATCCATGGGTGGTGTCCAGTTAGCTGAAGTTGCCACATTGGATGCAATCGTTCCAGATTTACTCCCAAACTCATAGCGAACGGTGTGGGTGTATCCAGCTTTTACCGGTTGAATGGTAATGGTCATTTGCGAGCCAATAACCCCACTTGGAACTGTCGCTGAACTCGCTCTCGCAATATCTGCCAACTTGTAGCCCTGCTGGCCAATAGTCAAGGTGTTAGGGGAGTAACCTCCCCCACCTTGCAAACGTGCGGTCATATTAGCTGTCTTAGAACCATCGTCATTGTGAGTGACTGTGATGGTCTTGTCTATCAGCTGGATACTAGAGTTATTTGAAAGCATAGCGGGTGAACCAGAGTAAGACACCGTTTGCCCATCTACCGTTACACTCGCATTGATTTGATAACCCGTGAAAGTCCAGCCTCTATTCAAGAGATGCGCCCGTACACGAATTTGACTGGTATTAGCTTCTACATCTTGGGAGGTGGTATCCAACCATACCCTAAGACGAAAGCCACGGTCATCATTTGACCAAAATTCTGCCATACTATAAACCTCCTACATATCTGATGACATTCATATCAAGATTAGACTGGTGTTGTTCCAAGCGAAAACGCCCGACTTGGAGACTTTTTACAAAGACCCCGTTGTCAATCTGGAGCACACCTTGTGAGATGAAGGCCACCTCTTTACCTGCGGACACGAAAGAAATCCGGTCATTAGTTACTCGAACCGCCGAAGAACCATCTTTCCGACCTAGAATCAAGCCGTCATTGCTTTGACTGAAAAAAGTATCCATGAAGTCAGTTCGGATTTTCATATCTCCAATATTCTGTTGAAGAGCAATGATCCTCTGACTATCCGAGATAAGAGCTTGCTCAGTTTCCTGTTGTCCTCGCTTTACACTGTCAAATTGATTTTTAACTGTCTCCATCCACTGGGCCATAACGTCGGCCGATGCCTTTGCTTCCAACTCCGCAATCAGGATACCTGCTTGCTCGTTGAGTCGGTTGATTTGTTCGGTGGTCAGTTCTGCGTCGGCTTTAGCTGACATCGCTTCCCACAAATCTTCTGGAGCTTCTGTAAAGTCTGTAGAAACCAATCCGAGTTCTACTTTAGGAAGCGCAATCCAAACGGTAGCCTGTGACCAAACATGCATGATAACTTCATTAGTGGCATTAGAATTAAGATTTTCTGTAAGTTGGAAACTGTAGTAGGTCCATTCTGTTGACAACCTTAGTTCTTTTGTAGGACTTCTAAAACCGGAACGACATGCAAAAATAGTGTTAGCTACAGAAGCTTTAGCCCAAAAGCTAATCATAACGCTTTGATTCTTCATCTCATCTTCAGTTGAAAGACGAGTATCGCCTCCGGTTGCAAAAGTTATCTTTTGATTGTTACGCCTTCCATTGAAAGTTGAAACAATTTTCAAGGTGTTTACCCCTCTAAACCTAGTTTCTTTATCAATGGAAACTACTAATTGCCCTTGGGTTTGTAAAGAATCGTCGGCAAGACTATAAGTTGAATAACGCTTCTTTAAATCAAAATTAAATCTTGAATTCAAGAAAAGATTGCGTCCGCCAATATCCAAATCCCCCGCTATCAATGTCCATTTGTAAGCAGATGGATTTGTAGGGTCCGCTTGATTAAAGTCTGTAACAGTGCCGATATATCGACGACCGGACGCAATATCTACAGAAAAATCTTTTCGACCATCCTCGCTATTGGCGTAAGCAACGTGGAAATACGGTGTCCTACCATCAGAACCTCTAGGACCAGGAACACCTTGGTCTCCTTTAATTCCTTGGGCGCCACGGTCTCCCTTGTCTCCTTTATCGCCTTTAATTTTTGTCCAGCGATAGCGAGACGGATTTGGACTATCCGCTTCCTCGAAGTCCACATACATTCCGATGTAGGCTTTGGAGCCATTGGTGGTCTGGGAGAATCCACCGCCAAGATTGGTGTCGGCGTAGGCGATGTGAGTGTACTGTGTCTTCCCATCGATTCCTTTCTGTCCAGGAATCCCTTGTTCACCCTTTGGACCTTGAAGACCTTGGAGCCCTCGTTCACCTCGTGGGCCAACTGCTCCTTGGTCCCCTTTATCACCCTTGTCACCTTTCGGACCTTGGACGCCGTCTTTACCATCTCGCCCGTCTTTTCCTGGTGCACCGTCAGCTCCATCGCGGCCATTTTTACCATCTTTACCGTTTCGACCGTTTCGACCATCTTGACCTTTCTCGCCATGAACCGCAAGTAGAATAGGCTCTGTCGTCTTGACGGAACCATCTGAGTATTGTTCCATGCGGTAATACCACAGGAATCGTTTTTCAGGAGTGACTGCCAAAACATCAGGCACCCAACCAAGTTCTTTGTCGGATTTAACAGGTTCTTTTAGAGGAATTGTTCCTTCAACCAGGGTGGCATAATTAACAGACTGGACAATACTTGCATTTGTATCATTCTGGTCTTTGCTAGATTCTGAACCGTGTCTCAATATACGAATAAAATGCTCATCTCTGTTAAAGTTTTGTCGCTGTTCCTCACTCATAGTCTCAAGGCTAGGAACTGTGAACGTAGCATATCGTCCTCCAGGTTCAAACTTGAAATGAGAAGGAGAGTTCTGCATATTATTTGTATTAACTGGTGCTACTAGTTGAATCAAGTCACCGTTTAGGTAAGCCATCGGAGTATAGTTTTTACGACTTGTCGCCTTAGCATCCCTAAACCAGAAAATACAGAGAGTGTACGTTTTACCAGGAACGAGTCTTTCAGAAAGTACATAATCTGGGATAGCGTGATTAGTAGTCTCACGTTTCACGTCACTCTCAAGCAAAAGGTTCCCTTTCGGGACACTTACTGCATCTGCGCTCTCGGACAATGCATAGTAGTTCTTATAGCTAACAACCCCTCGGCCATCCTGACCGTCATCACCACGAACCTTGACCCACTTGTACATGCCAGGATCCGTAGAATCTTCTGGTGTGTAGTCTGTGTAGGTCCCCATAAATTCCTTATTTGCGGAATCCTCAACCGTGAAATTCAAGCGACCATCTTCAGTATCTGCCCAAGCGGTGTGGAAGTACGGGGTTCGTCCGTCTGCGCCTTTTGGACCTGCTTTCCCGACAGTTCCGTCTCTGGTATTGGTGAAACTGATGTCGGTTGTTGCGACCAAGACATTGTTCACATAGGCTTCGACAACCACATTCAAGACATTTTTAATGTCTTCTGCTTTAACTTCCAACTGTTGATTGGTTCCAAGGAAATTATCCTCCAGGTCCTTGAAGATAAAGACTGCCTGACGCTCACTTCTTCCTTTAAACAATTGAGCAGTAAGTAACGACGACCCATTGCTGTTTTTAAAGGAAACTCCGTTATCCGTTGTTAAGCGAATTTCGTAAGGACGTGCATCTTCCACCATCTTTTCAAGTTCGGCCATTAGGTTTTTAGAAACCTTGTTTTCTAGGGCTACGAAGTTTGAAAAGACCGTTTTGTTATTGGCTGGATTGGTGAAGGAAATAGTTTGTTCAGAAACTCGGGCTTGCAAGATAAGCGTTGGTGTGAAACCTTCGTCTCGAATCTTGACAGTATCCCCGATTTCAAGGTCCACATATCCGTCTACTTCATAAGTAATCTTTGGATAAGCGTGCTTACGGAGTTCCCGAAGAGCACTTGAAATCAAGACATCTTGAGAGTCTGTCTCAATCTTCATGTCTTTACGAATCCAGTTATCACTGGTTTCCTTACCAGTCAGAACAGACGGGTAAAGATCCCGAGATAAAGGTGCATAGAGGACACCATTCTTGAGATAGAACTCCACTTGGCCCTTCTCATTCTTCCACTCTTGATAGCGTTTCGGGTCCACTTTGACTTCTACGACTTCGGTGCCTGTACTTGCTGCAGCTTTAGCTTCTTCTTTCTTAGGTTCAGCAGGTTTTGGCGCTTCATTGATGTTGGCACCACCTGCTAATTCTGGAGGGTATACAACAGCTTTTGTGAAACCTTTGAAGGTTGCCATATTATAGGTGTTCTGAACAACGTAGCGCTTGCCGCCGTAGTTCTGTTCAAGAACTGTGACTTTATCGCCGGATACAGACTTAATGACCCCAACGTGACCCCAAATATTGGTTCCAGCAGCGGCGTTATTAGCGTGTACGGTATAGAGACCTCCAGCTCGAATATCACCACTGCCTCGAACAACTTTCCAACCGAACTTGGCCCAGTTATACCCTTCAGCTATATTTGCAGCCGCCATAGTATCGCCAATCACATCGTGCATTGGGAATCCAGCTCCAAGACCTGGGCCACCGAGTTCTTTTGCGTACCAAGCAGCGAAACCGTAACACTCGCCGTTTCCGACGCTCCGATTTTTCAAACCGTCCGCTTTTCGGAGCGCCGCTTGCACCTTAGGAGCAACTTCTCCTGCCCCTTTTTGGTTCGGCAAACGGTAAACATAAGTATAGATAGCTCGTCCCATACCACGAAGATAAGCTTCATAGTTGTTGGTGGAAATTCCATTGTGGCGGAAATTACAGTGAATAATATCGCTGTTATTCTTCATGACCATTGTATGCCCATCAGCCCCTGCACTGAATCCACGTTTTCCCCATATAATGATGTCGCCACGTTGAAGTGGGATTGAACGATTCTCAGCAACCAACTGGAATCCGGCACGTTTTAAGGCATCATGTTCCGTCTCTGTAGAGAAGGCCCAAGTACCAATACCCGTAAATCCAGCGTGTTGCATAGCAAAGTAAATAGCCGATGAACAGTCGTAGTAATTTGGTCCACCACGGAGACCTACGTCCATTGAATATTGGACTTTCCCCTGCCGTGCTTCAAACCACTGAATCATCTTATCGATTCGTGGGTCAGAAGTAGCTGAATGTTTATCGGGTGTGCTGGTGATATTACCGACTAACTCCCCACGGTCTAGCTTATCTAAAACACCATTGTTAGCAGAGTTGACTCCACTACGAATTGAACGCATAAGACCGATATAATGACCGTAACCAGCGGCTGCGTAGTCATACTTGGCGCCACCGGAACGAAAAAGCCCGCTGGTATAACCTTCAATGTCTTTCTTCCCTTTGACAGCATAAATCCCTTGGTGAGCCAAAAGATAGGTGTAGTCCTTGAAGAAGTCATCAAGGTTGGCATAGTGCATATAAGTCCCACCTTCATTGGCAGGACGCCAGGACCCCGTTGTAACAACTACTCCAGAAGGGCGAGTCTGCGCTCCACCGCTCATACCGGACCAGTTGTTGTCCATCTTTGCAACGTTTGAGTTCCCCCAGTTACTCTCAAGGTAAAGCTGGCAGATAACCCCTGAGATCAACAAGTCGTTTTTACGACAGTAGTCCACAATCTTAGACAGATTTTCTTTAGACAAGGTTTTCCCGCCATACTTGATTTCAGAACCAGTGTAAGTTGCCTTGCCACCGCTCGCTTGTTTGGCTGCGGTTGTTTTCTTGGCATCGTCGGTGGATTGACTTGAAGTACCGATGGGCATAACCGCATTGAAAATCTCAGTCTTGTCAATTGTCCTAGTAATGTCTTTTACATTCCGACCATACTGCAAAAGAATATCAGAGCGCCGTTTTCCGACACCCTGAATATCTTTGCCATTGTTTGCTTTGTAAATATTTAAGACAAATGAATCAAGCGAGGAATCAGGTTTAAGCTTAGTGACCAATTCTACTTCCGCATCGAACTTATTGGCAATTGAAAGCAATCGATTCAGCGCGGTGTCTTCACCTTCCCACTCCAGTTTGCGTTGTTGATCCTTTACCTCGTTAATCCCGATTGTGATGGCGTTATTTTCAACCATCCCCCAGAGATTCATGTAATCGATGAAACTCATCGCCTTTTCCGCTTTATAAGCACCCATGTACTCATTCGTCAATTCAAGGGATAAGTACTCACAATAACATTCAATAACCTCGCTAGACTCTTTCACACTCATCACATTAAAGAGATAGGTGCGACCTTTGTAATGAAAAGAGACAAAAGACCGTTCATTCAAAACGTTATAAGTCTTTGAGATCATCGTGTCGTACTGCAAGGATTTTTTAAAGACTGAGAAAGTAAAGACAGACGATGTTGATTCAAGGTATCTAATCCAAGAGTCTCCGAAAAAATTAAGAGTTCCGGATTTGTCATTCTCAACAAATGCTACTTTTTTCAAATTTGCGTCATGGATTGTTAATAACAACTATAACCACCTCTCTTCAAATCTTATCCGTACTTTCGGCATTTTCTTGGTCCATTTGGACGCATAGAACTGCAATTCTGATTCTCCTGGAGGGATTCGAATGAATCCAGCGCCATCAACCAATAGATTGGCATTCATAACCCCATCCAACTGGATCGTGTCGTCTTCTGAATTGATAACCACTTCTGATTGTTTTCCAAACGGGTTGGTAGGTTTTTGATTGAACTTATTCCCGAAGTCCATACGGACATAGAGTTCATCTAGGTACATATGATTGGGCCACTCTTTGCCTTCAAATCCAGCCCAAACTACATGCACCTTACCAGCTTTCTTCCCTTTGATGTTCGGTACACTTACGCGATGTCTGGAGCCAAACCAATAAACATCGACTTGGTCGTCCTTGCGTTCCAAGTCAGACCAACCGCGGTCCTTATTAAATGGATTGTGTTCATTTTTATGGTCGGGCTCAAATTCCCAACTCTTAAGAATGTCATAACCACCCTTGCCATCCGTCGCAAAAAAGTTGTACTTGGTTTTAAAGTCGTCTCCGATTTTTATGGTCTCGACTCCGTAAAGGAAGTTATTACTGTCATCCGTCACGATCAGTTTAATCCATCCTTGTTGGTTCGTTTTGCCTAGCCAAAAAATTTGACGCCACCAAATGTATTCACTTGTAGAGCGTTCGCTTCCAGGTAGCGCCCAAGTTAGACTTGCTGAACTTGCGGATGTATTTTGTCCTGTAGCCCCAATCGAACTCAGCGTGATGTGATTTCGCCCCCAAACATTTTCGATTCTTAGGGAACCTGTCGGTGCTCCAAGTTTGAGCAAAGCTGAATCGTTCGTAGGTGCAACGTTTTTTTGCGCCAAGTTCGGGCCAACTGCCTGAGTATAACCTGGTTGAGACGAAGATGTCGCCATCCGTGGTAGGCGGAAGGTCTTCGCCCCAACCGTTAAACGATTAGGAGACCAGCCTCCTCCCCCTTGGAGATAACCCGACACACTCACAGAATCACCACTTACAGTGATTGTTTTATCAATCAAATCCAATCTTGAGTTATTTTGTAACATTGGCGGTCTACCTGAATAGCTGAAAGTCTGACCAGCGATTGTTACGCTTGCTCGAATATCATAAAGGGCAAAGGTCCAACCTTTATTTGTTAGATAACCTCGTACACGGACTTGACTAGTCCGTGATCCAGTATTTTGACTGACAACTTCTACACTGATATTGAAGATATAGCCACGATCATTATTCGATTGGTAAGTAGATATAGCACCACTTCCTGCTGATGAACCACCACCGTAGACACTGGTTGGAAGTGACACACTATTGAACAACCTACCTGATTTGAAATCTAGCAAAGGTTCAGAAGGACGAACCCAATTTGCTGCGTCATCTGCCGCCTCATTTCCAAAGGCGCTAATACCTTCCTTGTTTACGAAAGCTAGATAGCCATTTTCTTCTTCGTGCTCCACCTCGATAATTGGGAAAGCCTCTACTGTCCCTTGATTTTCAACAGTGTAAACAATTCGGTCGCTTTCCACTCGGTGAGTTGTGACTTCTTTGTAAGTGGTTGAATGTGAAACTCCATCTGGAACTAAGAAAGTAATTGTCCCCTCGTCATACCAAGTTGTGATTGATCCGAGTGTAATATCCCCATCAGGTAAAGCCCAATAGTAGCGATCTGGTTCATCAGAGAATTCCAATTTTAAAGGGACTGCCGTATGTAGCAGCCCCGCAATCTTTTCTCTTAGTTTGTTCAAGTTTTGATAGCGTGGTTCAACTTCTTGTGTTGTATCCACAAATTGAATACTGGAAAGTTTCACCGAAGCTAAAGAAAATCGGACTCGAATTTCCTTCATTCCGAATTTTACACGATTAACCGTAGCACCTAAAGTTAGGGCTGAGTTAGTGGCGACATCTCGCTTGTTTCCGATGTCTCTTTCAACTGAGATGATGTCAATCAAATCACTAAAGTTCACATCGTTGTAAGTCATAATGATTTTTTCGTCTATCATCGTCTACCTTCCCTCAATAGTTTATTGATCCGTGATTCATTAGCTTGGTACAAAGTCATGTCACGGCCAGTTGCTCTTGCAAATTCTTGACCGTTGATATTAAGAACGGTATCACGTTCAAGTGAAGCTTGAATCACTTCAAGAGCCTCACTTAATGCATCAAATCGACGTTCCTCACGTCTATTGACAAGTTGATGGGTAATATCGCCTTTGATTTCCCCAAGATTAGCTCGATAATTCAATCGGTTGTCAAACAAGTCATCCAAACGCAAATCGATTTGACTAGCCTCATCGACAAGGCCGTCAATTGCTCCAGTGACGTACTTGGCACTCTTTTCAATACCGACTGCCATACCTTGGCCAATAAAGATACCAACCTCATCACGGAATAATCGAGACGGAGAGTGAATTTTGGCTTTAGCTTGAGCTGCACGCTCTGCTTGAGCGACAAGTGCATCAGCAGCAGCCGTAACTGCACCCAAAGCTGAAAGCATACCTTGAGCCAAACCTTGGCCAATCATAGCCCCTGCGTTTCGCATAGCACCGACTCCAGCCTGCGCTCTCGATACAGCAGCTTGTACCAGTGAACTCATAGCACTAGAAACCTGCCCAGAACCGCTTCTAATTCCCTGTGCGAGGTTTTGAGCAGTCTGTTGACCAATCTGACGCCCTTGAGTTTTCATACGGTTTCCGACTGAAATAACGGCCTGTAAGGCACGGTTCATGGCTGACTGCACTTGACTACTCATGGAATTAAATGCAGAGGCAACTGCTTGGGTTGCTCCTGGAATTCCGTTCAACTGCCCAACTACTTGAGTTGCGCTTGAACCAATCTGTAGCATGCTAGCAGTAACCATGGTTAAAGCCATGCTCAAAGCGGTAAATCCTGCTGTAACAGTACCAACAGAAGCGCCGACAAGAGTTAGCTGGGTGGCAAATAAGGTAATGCCTGCTCCCGCCAACAGCAAAGCTGGACCAATCGAAGTAATCTGTGTTTTAAACAGAGTGATTGGCGCATTGATAGCAGACAATCCTGCCATTCCTGCTACTGCTTGAGATGAAAATGTAGCAAAAGCAGTAGCCGCCGTTGTCATCGTTACAGGAAGTGTTTCAAAGCTAGATTTTAATGTTGAAATTGCAGTTCCAAATGCCGTCATAGCAGCTACTGAACTAGTAGCGCCAGCGGAAAATGTCGTCATAGCAGTTCCAACCTGAGTCATTGCAGTGCCAAGAGTAGTCATACTGCTAGCATGTTTGGCAATGCTGCCGATCCCTGTCGCAACTGCTGCAAGAGACGCTGCCATATCACCTAATTTAGTGTTAGTTATCTTAACAACTCCATCAGCAAGTTGATTGAAGCCCTTTCCGGCATTCAACGCAGCTTTGCCTACCGATTCAATAACTCCAGCGATTGAATCCAAGATGCTTGACAAACCACCACTAATTGCATCAACGACTTTCTTAACAGCATTAGCAAATGTATCCAATCCCGGACCGGCTGCCTTAAGACCAGCTCCAAAGACTGCTACACCAGCCCCTGCAACCACCAATCCAGCTCCTAATGCAATTGCTCCGGCTGCAGCAACAAGAGCTCCAGCTCCAACAACAGTCAAGCCGACTCCTGCAACTATTGCTCCCGCACCAACTACCAGTAATCCAGCTCCGAGAGCAACCAAAGCTGCTCCTGCTGCCGCTCCATGAGCAGCAATAGGTGGCAAAGTAGTTGTCATCAACAATAAACCTGCAGCAGCAACTGCAATACCGACTCCTAAAACTACCGCAGCCGCTCCGAGTGCCAACACTCCAACTGCTGCAACTACTGCCGCAATACCAAGGGCAACAACTCCAACTGCTGCAATGGTTAGTCCGACTCCAGCGACAAGCGCCCCTGCACCCAATATAAGCATCCCTGCACCTAATTGCATGAAGGCGACTGCTGCTTGGGCTCCAAAAATTGCGATTGTAGGAAGTTGAGTCGCTAATAAAGCAATACCGGCCGTCGCTACACCAATTCCAATACCTATCATCATGATCGCAGCACCAAAAGCAAGCATCCCTACAGCCCCTGCAGTAAGAGCTGGTCCAATTAAAGCTGCTCCTGCTGCTAATAGAGCGATTCCTCCGACTATTGCTAACATTGCAAGTTGCGCTCCAGTTCCTGCGTTAGCCAGTTGAATAGCTGCTTGAACTAATACATAGACTCCTGCTGCCGCCATCAAAACCCCTGCGCCAATCATAAGTACCGCTGCACCAAGTTTCATTACTGAACCAGCAGACGCCCCTGCGGTAGTTCCGACAGCAGTATTACCTGCAGCCATACCTGCACTTGCTCCAGCGTTAGCAACTTGAGCCCCTGTGAGACCGAATATCTTGCCGATTAGACCACCGATTTTGCTTCCAAAATCAAATGCTTTTGACAATCCTTTGGCTATGGTCAATCCTGTTTTTAAAGCAAGTAGAGCACCGCCTAAAACGACTAACCCACTCGCAAAACCTTGAATCAACCCTGGATCCAACTTAGAAACAAAGTCTCCTATCCCTTTTGCTACTTCAGAAGCAGTTTTTACGATACTCCCAAGTGTTTCGCCTAATGTTTCCATTACACTGACTGCGGTTGCGTTGTCCAATATGTGTCCTAACGCACCTCCCACAGCCTCAACAGCTTGAGAAAAAGCATCTACAGCTCCGGTTTTCTCAAATTCCTTCCATAAGGCTTGGATTTTAGTCACGACATTATCGATTGTAGCGCCGATTCCGTTGATGATACCTTGGATATCGATTCCATTTAAAAAATTACCTAATTGACTAGCAATCTTATCGAAATTGATTTTCTCTAATGCATCAGAAATGGCGTTTACCGCTTTAATCCCAAATTTGTTAAGCTCCTCGAAGGCTGGCATTAACTTATTGGCAAGACTTTCTTTTGCCCCATCAATAGCCTGGTCTACTGTTTTAAACTCCGTAGCCATCTTTTGGAAAGCGTCTGAATTACCCGCTCGCTCCATGGCATCAAAGAATTCTTCAGTGCTAATTTTCCCATCTTGTACAGCAGCAACTAATTCAGCTGTGGACATCCCCATCTCTTTGGCGACTGCCGCCATCCCAGCGGGAGCTTGTTCCATCATGATTTTAAAATCTTGCCATGCTACTTTGGGTTTTGAAGCCATCTGAGTAGCTTGTTGTGATAGAGATTTCATCGCCTGGGCTGGATTCTCAGCTGATGCAGCAAGACCACCGAATGCTTTAACAAGACTACCTACATTTTTAGTACCAACAGCTTCCAATTGCGAATAAGTACTCGCCATATCCGAAGCAGAATAGATGGTCTTGGTGGCAAAGTCCTGCATATCTTTCTTAGCTGAAGCAATTTCTGCACTCGATTTCCCAAAAGCCTGTAAATTTCCCTCAAAGGTTTTCCAGGCTTTTTGAGAACTATTCAATTCAGAAACCATTCCACCAATACCGGATGTAACTGCTCCAATACCAGACGTCAAAGCAGAGCTGACAAGATTTGCCCCCAAGACAGACTTAAAAGCTGACCCAACTTTCCCAGCCATACCCGTTAAACCAGTCACGGACTTCTCAGCTTTCTTGAAAGCACTTGAGAAACCACTATCTCTAGCCTTCAATATCGCTTCAACTGTATAACTTGTAGAGCTCATTTAATACCCTCCTTTCTTGTAGTTTTGCATGCGTTTAGCGATGGCAATCAAATTCTCATTGACTGGAACAGATTGAGTTTTACCAAGTCTCTCGTTCCAACGTTTTTTCTCGTCGTAGAAATCGCCGAACTTCTGAAATGTATATTTTTTGCCGTCCTTGGAAGTGGCTTTCACAGCACGGTTCAGGAAGGCTTGTAGGTAGAGTTCTTTTTCTCGATCTAGTTGTGCCATTATGTGACCACGGTTTCGGATTCGGTATTCAAATAAGGTAATCCGATTCGCTTCCGCCCAATCACTAATCCCGAAAAACGCAAAAACAGAGGCTAACATATCCTCATAAATTTCTTGAGAGTCGTTCGCCACTGTTGTTTTTTTCGGTTCTATGCCTCCATCGCTTCTAGAGTTTTCTTGACTTTTAGTTTGGTCATCGGCGCAGTCTTTAAGTCTGATAAAAAATCGTCAAAAGCCTGCTCAAGGTTATCCCCTTGCTCTTCAATCCACAATTCAATTTCCGAAATTGATGGACGATTACGAAGAGTGATAGTTGCTGCTTGGATAATATCCGCAAGAATGACTGGATTGTAGTCTTGAAGGTAGATAACCGCAGCTTGAATCCCCATACCGAAAGAAACACCGTTGCCATTCACTTCGTGGCGTTTATCCATTTCACGAATAAAGCCGATTCCGTAATGTAAGTCAAAAGATTTTCCGTTGATTTCAATTTGTTTCATTGTTTTTTCTCCTTAAAAGATAAAGAGGAGCGTTTAGCCCCTCTAAAATTATTGAGTTTGAATAGCTGTTGTGTCTTGGAAGGCGTAGCGAATAGCTGCTTCTTGAGCCGCAGTCAAAGTTGCATAACCTTCTTGTGGTACACCGTCGATAGCCATTTCTGTTGTAAAGGTTTCAAGTTCTTCGACATTAGCTGGCACTTCCCAGTTAGAAAGCGACCCCTGTGCATAGAGTGCTGGGTATTTGTTGTCTTTCTTTTCTCCCGCAAGGTCAATTTCCCAAACCTCAAGTTTGAATCCTTTGACAACAGATTCTTTCAACATTTTATTCAAATCATCTCGTGAAGCAACCGCTTCGAGTTCAAGCGTCACTTCTAGACCACCGTCTGAAACAACAGCTCCGTCTTTAGTCTTTGTTGCTTCATTAGATCGTTCGTAATTCCAAGTATGCTCAACTTGGAGAGCCAACTTGGATGCTGCATTTCTATCTCCGAGTTTACGGAATAAAAGCACTTTATCTTTACCATGGTTTGCCATGTATCTTTCTCCTTTATCTAAATTTAAAAGTCAAATCAAGAATGCCGTGATAAAGCATTTCATCAGTTGAATCATCCTTGATAATTTGCGTAGGACTCGACAAGTCCAAAGACCACTCACGGTCATCTAAATGCCGTATCATTGAGTACTCTTCCATCAATCGACCAATCCAATCAGAAACCAACCGCCTATCCTCAATTGTTCCCCATACATCCACTTGGGCGGATACACTCCCCAGAAGGCGTGTTTTTGTAGGGTACGGATTCACCTGTACATAGGATACAACCATAAATGGATAAGGTGTCCCTTCTTTAGGTAAAAATGGATAGGCAGTAAGTCCAAGCTTGTTTGTTCGTTTAATCAACTCATCATGGAGTTGTTGATCTGGTTGTTTACTTAGCAATTCCAGCCCTCCTCAAATCATCAACAAATTTAGGATGCACTTCTTCAAATGCAGGCCGCATGAATGGTTGCGCCGACATTTTCCGAGTCCCTTTTTCAAGATATCCAGAATAATGTGTTCCTGCTGCAACCTTGGCCGCAAAACCTCCGTCAGTGATTTGAAGTTTGATTGAGCGTTTGGTAGCTCCAGTGGGTTTGATAAATTTCTTGCCCTGGTAGTGTCCTCGGAAAGTTGCTCGCCGTTGAGCCCCTTTTTGGAGGTTGCTGCCGTGCTTTCTGACAACTTCTTTATGAGCTTTTAAGCTTGCAGCGGTCTGTAGATACTTGAGCAATGGTTCATCGCCTTTAATTTCTAGAATCGCCATTCAACACCTCGCTAACATAAAAGATTGTCTTGCCATTCCTGTGGATTGGTTTTTGGACTATAGTAAAAGGCCGACCTTCCAATTCGAGTGAGTCGACCTTTTCCCTATATTCTCTGATATGTACAACCAAGCTAGACTGATTCAATTTGCTTCCAAACGCATTCAACAATTCAACCCTAACGGGAGAAGTAAAGCACGGTACTTCTGCAATAACTTTTTTCTCCGAGACCATCCGCCCCAAATTGCTATCATAGCGCTTTTTCTCGTCTCTACAGAGCCGTACACGCTGATTGTATCTCATAGGATATAAATACCCCCTTTGCGCTCTTTTGTCTCTAAGAGGCTCAATTTGGAGCGAATCAAGTCGTCGTATGGTTCAAACTCTGACGCAGTGTCATCGTAAGTAACAGAATGCCCTTCGATCGATTCCGCCTTTGCTCCTTCAGAACCTCTGCGATTGAATCGCTTGATAACGCAATCTTCAACAACAAACGAAAAGGTTGCTTCAACGGCACTCACTGAGTAAGCCAGCTTAAAATGGTCTGTTACCTTTCGGATGAGCAACAAAATCAAGTCGTCTTGGAGATCATCATTGATGTCCAAGTCGATTTTTACGCTTTCAAGCACATCATAATTATCTAACTCGGCCATATCACACCTCTATTTCAGAAGTTCTAGCAACTCTTGTTTTTTAGCTTTTGGATCGTACTCAATTCCTAGCTCATCCAATTTTGCTTTGACTTCACTAAGTTTCAAATCGCTAAGATCATCTTTTTTCTTGTCAGCCAAGAAACCAAGAGCGGTTAGTTCTTCTACTCGCTCTCCGGTGTAATCTTGACCGATGTAATAAATGATACCTGTCACTTTATCTTCAAATGCTTTGATTACATTTCCCATATTTTACCCTCCTAAGCTTGAGGAACAGTTGAAAGCATGTACACTTCGTCCAAGCGTTCGAATGATGGCAAGGCAATCATGGAAACCTTGGTTTCAACGTTAACTGGATCAGCGTGTTTGATTGTTGTAACTGCGATACCAGTATCAACAATGGAAACTTTCGCAGCATCTGAATTACCACCAAGCAAATCAGATTCCTCCGGAGTTGTACCAAACACAGTTTTACCAAGAGCGCCATTTGGGGCAAGTGTTACACGTCCATCTGGATAGAATTTCTTGGTTACGCCATCATCATCTTTGTAGGTTCCATTTTCAATTGCAACTGCAAGTCCGTATTCTGACTCAAGATAAGCAGTCAATTCACGGTTTGTCACCCCTGCTGCATCAGGAGCAGTTGGTTTGATTGCATAAAGTGTAGATTTAGCAGCTTTGATTTCTGCAAAAGTCTTAGAGTTCAGAATCAATACCTCTGCTTTAGCACCGGTTGCTGCAAGTGCATCCATAGCTTTAGAAATATCCTCTAGAGGTTTCGCATTCGCTGCATCAGACCAAGCAGTCGTTACCGCTCCTTTATTGGCATCTGCCACACCGTAATCGATGTCACGAGCCACACCGTTGGAGATGATACCGATTTTACCAGTTGCCAATACTTGGAAACGCATTGCCTGCAAGCGAGCATGAGCGCCGCTCAAGAGACGAGATTCATCATCGAAGATACCTTCAATAATTGTGTCAATCAACGCTTGATTACCTGTTTGTGCAATCAAATTGAGTTGCTGACGATCTGACTCCTTAACGACAATCCCTTCTTTGAAGTAAGGCATTTCTTCTTCGTTAAGCGTCACGTTCATACGCTCACGAAGTGTTGCTTCTGTATCAAAAGCTGATGCACGAAGAACAACTGGAAGACCTGCCGCCCCTTTAATGAACGCCAGCTTCAAGCCAAGTTGTTTCTTAGCTGGGAAAGCACGCTCTCCAAGCGTTGTCTCCACATTAGCTTGAGATGTATTCCAATACCCTGCCAAGTTTGGGGCAGTTACCATGTCATAAATTAAAGCCATCTATTAAGCTCCTTTCACAAATTGAATATGAGGGAGTTTCCCTTGGATTGCGTCTGATACAGTTCCACCGTTCACTTTATCGGCACGGAGTGTGCCACGGTAAACAAGAGATGCAACTGCATTGCCATCTGTCACGTCTGCATCGTAGAGAAGGACTCCATCTGGCGCAGTAGCATTTGCTTTTACCTTCTTGCTGCGGTCTTCAAAGATAGATGCCCCATCGCCAGCCAAAAGAGTGCCAGCTTTTAGGATTTTTCGACCATTTTCAGTCACTGTGCCAGTAGTTTCTTTGTCAATTGTTACGGAAATCGCTTCATAAGTCATGTTATGTAGGATTTCAGCAACACCAAAAAGTGTTTTTTCTGCCATGTTGGCCTCCTTATACTAATTTTCCGCCAGTATTCTTGTTTTTAGCAAGACTAGCGCCATAATTGGTTTTTTTAGACACCTCAGAACCAACTCCCGGAGGATCTTGTCGAATAGTTTTCTTGACTTCCTCAGATACTGCTGTGTTAAAAGCTGAAACAAAGTCTGTCACAGCTTTCTTGGTATCCTCAGCGTCCAACGTAACCAATCGACCTAAAAGCTCATCAGAGAGCGTGATGTTTGATTCCAAAAGCATATCCCGAGCAATATTTTTCATCTCATTAAGAGTTTTTTCATCTTTCAATGATTGCAACTCAGCGAGAAGTTTATCATGCTCATAGTCAGCTTTTTCTTTCTCGTTCATCTTCGCTAACTTTTCAGCTTCATCTTGTTCTGCCTTGAATTTCTCCTCGGCATCTTTATGCGCTTTAGCAACTGCACGATTCACATTTTCTTGAATCATTTCAGTTACTTCCGCTTGAGTATATGTCTTTTCAGCAGCTCCCTCGCTTTCATGAGTGCTAGCTTGCTCTTGCGCTTCGGTTTCTACTGATTCTTTGTTTTCTTCTGCCATGTCGGCCTCCTTGTTTTGAGTCATGTCTGACTATATTCTCTTGCACAGTTTAGAGCCTTGAGCATGTTTTGGGCACAATAAAAACCGTATGGAATTTCAGACGGTTGCTATCTACGTTTAAAGAGCGATTTCTTTGCTTGTTTGTTGAACTTGAGAAGTTCTTGACCTAACTTCTTAAATTCCTTGTTTGTGGATCTTGCGTTCTGTTCGATAACACTCCAGAGCTGCTTGTTCTGGTCGAGCAGATAGCCAATGTGCATTTCTGCAGCAAGCAACCGGTCTTCAAACTCACGTTTCTTTTTGATTCGTTTATTCATGCCTACTCCTTCCAAGTTTTCTTCAGCTCTCTAACCAAAAATACAAAGTATGCGACCATAATAGACACTACAAAAAGCCCGACAGATAAACCGACCAGGGCGCTTATAATATTCCAAAATAATTGTAACATTACTCCTCCTTGCTACCTTCTTAGTGCTATACTAAAAATACCAATATAGAAAGGAGGAAAATTATATGAAATCATTCGATGATTTTCGGAATTCATTGACCAAAGAAGATATGATTCAGATAGCCAACGAGGCCAATGAACTAACTAAAGGAATCAATCATTCAGATGGTTTGCAAATCGGTACAGTAAGCGCTCTTGTCGCATACTCCACCACAATGGAACTGCTTAAAAAGTACCATGATTGGCTCCAAGAGTGATTTTGGCAAATTCCTCAGCATCAACTATAACTTTCCCGTCAGCATCTAACAAGATGCTGGCTTTTTCATTTTTTGCAACTGTTGTTTCTTCTGATTCCATCATTACTCCTCCTTTCAGGGTACGAAAAAAGCACTTAGATCGCTCTATGTGCTTAATTGATACTTACAAATTTAACGGTTTGTCCTATAGAAAAATCATCAGTTTTATCGATTAAAATATCTGTCCAAACATTCGACGGTGTCCCTTTGACCTTATGAAATACCACATCATCTGCAGTTAGTAACTTGCCAATGACCCCATCAGATGGGACGTTTTCATCAAAACTAATTATTGTACCAAATGGAGCTTGGAAAATTTCTTTAATCTTCATACTTTTTCAACTCCTCTTCCCAATATTTTAGATTCTGTATCGTTTGCCTTGTCTCGCTTTTAGGTATATTATACCTCTTTTCCACAGAAAGTAAATAGTGTTGAGCCTCAATCTCCGCACGAATTTTAACTAAAGGATTCTCGGACAATCTTTCGTCCAGCCATTGCTCTGCGTGATACAGTTCTTCTAAAATTTCAGAAATAGTAGGTTTTTTCTGGAGCACAATTGTATAAGCGTCATAATTCATAGCTGCCGCTTTACGTTGCTTTAGTAAGCGTTCTGAATCATCATCTTGCCAAACAACACCGCCCCTCTCTCTGAATTTCTTAGTAAGTTTATTTTGCCGCACTATGTTAACAGGTCTTCGTTTGTTCTTATCTTTGTTTCGGTACATCCGCGACATTTTTTCTTCAGTGTAATAAGGCGGTCTATACTCCACACCCATACTTTCAGCACTCTCTCGGATAATGCGTTCATACTCCTTATCGCTAAGCGAGTAATGTGCTGCAGTAGAGCAACGGCAATAAGGGTGCATAGGGGCAGCATTCTTTCCAGGTTCCATATCCTTAACCTTGAAAATCTTACCATCCAGAGGTTTGCAAATATCGCAGGCTTTCGGTTCTGAAATAAACTCATATTCCGTATAGCCGTTGGCATCAAAAGCTTGTTTTTGAGCCTCTGTTGCCATTCTAGCGCCTTCTGTGACGGCTAGACGTCTTGCCTCGCTAACCGATACATCAAACTCTTTTCTAAGTTTTGGAATCATGTCCGTTGGATTCTTGCCTTTGAGCAACAAATCCTCGGTCATTTTCGCTGCAATATAGCGGAGTTCGTCTTGCCGTTCCCAAATTCGACTGGACCAAGTTGCACCTTTGAATGGTGTATTGAGTGTCGCTTGAGCCATTTGCTTGATGGCACCGTCAGATAGCACTGACCTCCCCAAAAGACCTGCTTGCAACTCCAGCTCCTTCACATATTCCTGATTCAGGAATTTTTCCGTCATCTTATGCTCGGAATCCGCAAGGGCGACCATCTCCAAATCCATTTGGTACTGAAGAAGTTCAAGACGTTTCATCCGCATTTTCAGATTGTAAAGAGAAAGTTCCGAGTTAGCTTTAGCAGAGAAGTCTTTTTCTGCGACGTATCGCTTAGCCTTCTCCTCGAAAGCCTTCACGTCCATCTCAGAGACTCTTTCCTTGACTTGAGCCAAGGTCAAGCCATTTTTGTCAGCATAGCGCTGCTCAAAAGCACGGATTTCCTTTTCGATTTCAGCAAAATGATAGTCGTAAAGACGCTTCATTTCGTCTCCAAGACTAACATCACGCTCAATCTTAGCTTCTTGTTCAGCCTTTATCCGCTCTTTCCAGTAGTCATTGGTCATCAGCAATCACATCCTTATCAGATAAGCGGTCATTCTTGGCCATTTTCTGTGCGAGCAAACTGGATTCCTCATCCTCTTTGCTTATCTTGTCCAATTCAGCTTTTGGATCATCAACAATGTCCGTAATCTGCATAGCGGTTTCTTTCGAAAGTTCACCACCAAGAGCTTGAAAGGCTTCAATTTTCTCCTGCAAGGATTTTGGAAGGTTAGGCGTGAAGGTTACTTTCAACTTAGCAACATCAAAATCTTTGATTTCTTTGAGCAAAGTTGAAACAGTCGCAATTAGTCTGTACCTACGTTTGAGCGAGCGTTCAAAAAGCGCCTGCATATCTACACGCTCTTGATCAAGACCAAAGACCTTCCACTTCATAGCTTCCCCAGATTGGACACCAGAGAAGTTCTCGTCTGTCATGTCCGGAGTATTCGTGAACTTGTGGATGTCATTCACAACACGCTTTTTATAGGCTTCCGTACCATTAACATCGTATTGCTTGTAAAGGTACTTAGCATCCACGCTTCCTTCCTTGCCTTCGTAATCCATCGGAGGTTCAAGGTTCATGAAACGGGCTTTGCGCATTTGTTTCATGAATTCAATTTGTTTCTCCACAGTATCAACATAATCAGGAAAAGAAATACGACCAATAACTGCCAGAATAGCGTCTGACAAGTCCCGCATGTAATTGGCGGTGTCAGATTGAGCGCTATCGTATAGATCAATCAAGGACAACTCTGTTTCATAGTCGCCCATCCCGTTTCCTGTGTTTAGGTATTCGGTAATCGGCACTAAACCAAAAGCGTGAGGTACACTTCCGATTTCTTTCAGGTCTCCGTCGTATTCAAAAGTGATAATACGTTCGCTGGTGTACAATTCGACTATTTTTTTGCTTTCATCAAACTGTGATTTTTGATAATAACGGACCCCAGCCACACTGTGGTTTTCCAGTGTCATGTCGAAAATAACGAATGTTCCCAACGGATCTAGTTTAACAGCCCGTGTGGTGTCGTCCTTGGCACGATAAATCAAATCGTAGGCTCTACCAACTTTAGATAAGTCAAGAATCAAATCACGGTTGAGCTGGTGAAAGTCGTTTAATTGAGATAATTCTTTCAGCGCCTTATCAGTTACGTCATCGTCTTCGTAATCAACACGTATAGGGTTGCCGACCAAGTAGCCTTGCTTAAAACTAGCGATTGCTTTCCCAAAATTATGAACTGCTCTAGCATCTGCCATATCTTCTTCTCTACGTCTACCAACCTTGCTGATTTCGTGGTTGTTACCTTCGGCGTAGTCGTACAACTCTTGAATTCGTGGTCGTTGGATTTCTTCATGGTGAGCAATATAATCACGTAGCAGCGAATAATTGTCCGCTTCAAGGTCTGCTAGGCCTTCCACACGATAGCGCAAACGAGACTCACGATGAAAGCGAAATTCTAGCTGCTTAGTCCTGCCTGTGCTATCGCTAAATGTTTCAATATAGGCCATATTTCTCCTTTCTTACAAACCAAAACCAGCTCGCAAAACATCGAACTGGTTGCCTGTTTTTTTGATTTTCTTCATATCCTCACTAAATGCATAGCGGGTAGCATCTATTGAGTGGTTATCTTTGTCCTCAAGTCGTGGTTTCGGGTTTCCATCTTTATCGACTTGGTAATCGATATTTTCAAACTCTCGAGCAGTTTTCGGAGTACGCTTTGGATCAATGCAAATAAAATCCAAATCATCTAACCAACGCTCCCCAAACTCTACCGAATCAGGTCCTTTTTTTACCCCTCGAATACGAGGAATATTAAACTCTTCTCGAAGCTCTGCAATTGATTTTGGTTCAGCAGAATCAGCAAAGATTTCCTCAGCAGAATACCCACGCTTTTTCAACCACTCCGCTAACTTCCTATTGCTTATTTTCTGACCATAAAACTCATCAACTGCATAGATGCCATTCTTCTTTTTGTCATAGTGCCAGCGTACAAAAGCCAAAGGGTCAGTAGCATAACCAAAGTCAACTCCGTTTCGGATATTGTCAAAATTCGATGCTTCCTCGTCCGTTATTTCTCGGAATTCCAGGTTGTCAAATGGAACTACTCCAGAACCAATTGCTTCACCCAAATACTCCCAACGATAACGACGCTCAGAACGCTCCCTGGTCGCTTCTGCCTCCTCGATAAACTCCTTAGCGATAAACGGGTTATCCTTGTAAGTAGAAGCGTGTACGAAGGTGTTATCAGGCTGAAACTGGCTCTCATACTTTTTGTTCACCCAAGATTGCTTTCTCTTCGGCGGGTTATAAGTGTAGAAAAACTTATAAAAAAGACCTTCATCCAACTCGCCGCGAAGCAGGGAGTTAGTAATAGTCTTTACTTCATCTTCAGTTTTAAACTCAGCCAACTCCTCAATCCAACCGATTGCAAAAGGAAATTGGCTATCTTTGAGAGACTTGATTCGTTCTGGTTGTTGAGCACCACGGAAGACAACATAGTTCCCTCTCGGGAGGTAAGTGATTCGAAGTGGCGACTTGTTGAACTTGAACAAATGCGTCACTCCTTGCTCACTGATTGCCCATTTCAATTGCTCGTATACTGACTGTTCAAGTGTATTATCAACTTTTCGGATACAGACAGCATTAACCGCATATCTCATCATCAACTGAACAATGATATGCGCAATATCTGAAGATTTTCCAGAACCACGCCCGCCCTTGCAAACAACGTGTAAAATGTTTTGATCTAAACTAGCCTTCCAGACTGGATGGAACTTTTTAGGCAAAAGCGAACTTAATTTAACTAATGTCGTCAACGAAAGCCACCTCTCCTTTGTGTTCGATTTCTTTCTTCTCGGTCCACATGCCGTATCGTTTACCAATATCTACCGCAGCACTGCGCCTTGTTGATACATTAGGTTTTGCTTCAATAACCTTTTGATATCCCTCGCCATCAAGGACCAAGAGCGGTTCTGTCACCTCTCCTCGCATAACTGCGGTTAGAAACTCCATGACTTCTTTTTGGTCAGCGATTGTTTCTGATTTCAACTCTGCCAGTCGTTCGTCTTTATAGGCTTTTACCTTAGCATTTGATAGCAAGCGGCTACTATTTGCCTGTGCTGTAGAGTCATTCTTTACATTTGGATACGCTAATTTATACGCTTCTGTTGCATTTCCAGAGATGAGATACTCATCTACAAATTTCTGTTGTTTAATAGTTAGTTTGGCGATGATCATCACCTCCTTTGTTTCTTTCATTCTTTTCCTTCAAAAAAGGATACGCATTTTATACACAAAAGACTTGACTTATTTTGCCTCAATGTGTATAATATAAGTATAGAAAGTGAGGTGAATGATATGCCAAGGACAGCCAAAGAAATTGTGAAGCTACTAAAAAAGAATGGCTTCAATAAAGTTTCTCAAAACGGCAGTCATGCTAAGTTCCACAACCCCAGTACAAAAAGGACGACAATAGTTCCCATGCACAGCGGAGACCTTCCAAAAGGAACTGAAAATGACATCCTAAAGCAAGCGGGGCTGAAATAGCCCTCCTGCTTACTGGGTATATCATTCACCTAGAAAGGACATAACATGCTACTTTATCCAGCTATCTTTACACCTGACACAGAGACCACAAGCGTAAGTGTTCGCTTTCCAGATATTCCAGAAGCTATTACCTTCGGCACTGATATGAATCACGCCTACCAAATGGCAGATGAAGTCCTTGGCTTTGCCCTTGAAGATTATTCTGAATATCCAGAGCCTAGCGACATCTCCGTCTTGCAAGAAACCTATCCAGATTCCACCATTGCTTTAATTGGTGTTGATATGGTTTCATACCTCCGTAAACACCAATCCAAAAAAGTTCGCAAAAATGTAACTGTTCCAGAATGGTTGAACAATCTAGCCGAACAAGAAAATCTGAACTTCTCTCAAATCCTCACTGAAGCGCTTGAACGTAAACTACAAATCTAACCAGGGTCTTATCCCCTGGTTTTTGTTGTGCTATGTTGCTTACAAATACTTAGCAAACACTTTCTGCCACTCTTGCCTGATTTTCCATTTGTCATAAAACGGCATAAACCTGTGAAGCGGAATGTTTCCTATTTCTTCAAACTTCACATTCAATCCCTCTTTGACTCGATGGAACCACCAAGGGACAATAAGCTGGAGATACATAAATACCAGTCTGCTATCCATTCCTTGAAATGGTTGGACAACAACGTATTTGCTAGCTTCAACCCTACCAGGCAATTGGAGCATACCCACTTGGCCATTCGTCGCTGATATCTGAACAACTATCGAATCCTTCGGATAAATCTTCCCATTCTTGGCCCTCTCCAACGTTGCTATCTCTTTTAGTCTCGGGCTCCCGAACCAGTCCGGAGCCCTGTATGCTTTTGGGTCGACTTCAGTGTTCGGTGTAGGTCTACTTGTCCCTTGCATTGGAAGAGCGTATTGGATAACCACCTCACCCGATTCTTTATAGTCAATCTCATCTTCCAACCACTCACGGATACCAAACTCTCTGGCGACTTCTTCCGTGTGTGGCATGACGTTGACATCGGAAAAACCAAGGTAATCATCCTTGCTGTTCTGGATAAAATAAACCTGTTTAACTTCCCTTTCCAAGCTATTACCATGAATCACAATCGCATTCATGCCACGCATGGCAAAGTTATGGATCAGATAAGGAATAGATGTATCTGAAAGCTCCTCAGCTAGATACATGTACCGATGCGGCGCATAAGAAAAAGGACTCTCTTGAATCATATCCTCATACCATTTACTGATAATCATTGCACCAGTCCCAGCTGTCATATCATAGCCAGACCATTCGCCATCTTGTGGATTCCCCACGCTTACCAATCGAGCTAGCATATCAGTAACCGCTTGAGGCGTGTAATCTTGCTGGAACGACTTGCGTTCTGCTGCGTACAATTCGAAATACTCTCGGAAAGTATCCTCACGCATAGAGATACCTAAATCAATTAAACCTTTATAGAACTTCTTTCGCTCATCTGGTTCAAAGATGATGCGTCTTAGATAATCTTCAAACTCTCTATGTTGCTTAACGTTCGCCAAACTATAGAAATCTTCATAAGTTAGTGCCATACATACCTCAAACAAAACAAAAAAGCCACGCTTTCGCATGACTAGTGCATATTAAGAGTTAGAGCGATATGCAATTCTCTAACCTTTCACCTCCAAGGTCCGTAGACTTCTTGAGGTAATCCTATTGCAGAGGTTGGACTCGAACCAACGACCTCTAGGTTATGAACCTAGCGAGCTCCCTACTGCTCTACTCTGCTATTAGGAAGGCAGGAATCGAACCTGCGACTTATTGATAAAAATCAATGGCTCTTCCACTGAGCTACTTCCTAACCTGATTTACAATTGGAGAAAACCCAAAAAATAAATTAGGAGTTACTTATCACCGCTTCCGCTCAATTGGTGATAATACTAGTTTAGCACTTAAAACCGTTACAATCCTCCGAACTTTCTTGGGAAAATCTTGGGTTTTTCTCGGGAAAATCTCCACAAAATCAAAAACCATGAACAATCAGAGAACCCTCTCTATACAATTCCGCAAAAGCTAGCAAAGCAGCACGCTTAAATTCGTAATATTGAGATTCAGATAGAAACAGATTATCATAAATTCTAACATCGGACAAAGGCTTATGATTTAGATAGCGCTCGTACAAAATCCTTCTGTAAGTTGGAACGTGTAGATTGCTAATTGCGTACTCTATCGCATCCAACTCAGCTTCTGCGTCCACTCTGTTGATCGCTAACTTCTCAACCGCTCTATTCGGTGAGCCGCCTGGATTCCGCAAGTCAAAAGTAAAAACTTGAGTGACCTTCTGCGTTCCAGGTTCACCAGCGATGCGCTTCCAACGCGGGTATTCCTTGAGCTTTCGTTTCGCGTTTGCGATTGTTTTCTCTTCGTCAATTTCTGGAAAAAAAGCCATCAGCCACTCCTTTTGGTATAATTATAGTGTCCAAACTATAGCTAGTCACCTAAAGGGGGCTGGCTTTTTTATTTTCCAATCAATCCATATCTGACTAAGGCACCTGCAATCTCACTAGCATAAAGTTCGCAAGTCCTCTCGTTCAAATTACTATGCTTCAAATAGATTTTCTTCAAGAAATCTATGGCTTGCATGTAGCGAGGTAATTTTTTCAGTTTCACAATTACATATTGATAACTAGTCTTAGGACTGCCCATCTCAATGATAATATCTTCTTCTCCGAGCCAGACTGTATCGGTCCATAGATTCAAAATCCTCTTATGGTCTTTGCCTGGAGGATGCTTGCTTTTCTCAACGTTTACCATCCCCCGCCTCTTTATTCGCACACAGCTTGCATTTTTTAAAAGCAGTAAACCAATTAAAGTCGCTGTCAGTTTCATAGATTGGTTTGTTGCAACGGGTGCAGTGGTGTTCACGGTATTCGTTATCTGTCATTGCTCTACCTCCTCCACTTCAAACATAGGGTTATCAAACACACCTTCAAAGCCAGCTTCGGTTAGTTCTTGTTTTGTAAAAGTATCTTCTACATTTGTGTAATCTGGATGGTAATTTCGAAGTTCAAATCCATCTTTAGTTTTAAATAATACTTGTCCTGTATTTTTGAATTTAATAAAATACTTCTTCTCCTTCTCAACCTCAACAGCTTCTGGACCGTAGGTGATGAGTGTTACAAAAGCGTGTTCGTTTTGTAAATCTACAGAAAACCAATCATCAATCTCTTCTGGGGTATGCATAAAATAATTACGAACATTCCAATGACTTCTTTTGTGATGTTCATACCAATCCATCACCGCCTTCGTGACTTTTGGTTTTGGCGGGAAGTCAGTAATAATTGATTTCAAGACCTGTTCTGTCAACCAAGTAGATACTTCTGTATTTTCTGTTTCTATCTCGTAAAGACCATGGGAACCATCAATATCTTCAATAACAAACTTAACTAGAATCTCTTGCCCGACTTTGTATTTTAGTTTTTCTGTCATAGCGTAATCTCCTTTATTGCTCTTCTAACATTCTTTCCAATCGCTTCTACGAAAGCTTGTAGGCCATTCATAGCATTCCGAAGTCTCTGTTGATGGGATTTTTTGTAGTGAATGAATAACCTTTTCCGTGCTTTCTCAATCGCTCTATGTCTTCGTTTAGCTGTCATTTCATCCTGATTTCTTTATAAAAACAACGTCATTATGCTGACGCCAGCTGTGCTGCTTGCTTTGTCCTGTTCGACGCACCTCAATTTTATGATGGCGAGCGAAGTTGCAAACTGCGTGAATAGACTTGTCTAACTCATCAGCTATCTGTCTATAGCTGTAACCTAAATCAGCGAGCTCAATGAACTCCTGTTTATCAATCTTTTTAAGTCCAATTTTCTTCAAACCTAATTTCTGTGCTTTGCGCCACACGGCGTCTGGAGTTCGATTTAAAATCTCAGCGATTTCTGGAGCTGATTTAACTGGATACAATGATTTGAGTTGCATGATTTCCAAATCTGACCAGTTGTTTTTTGAAAGGTCGTAAGTTCTAAAAGCTTTCCACGCTTTCACTTGCACTGCATCCACTGTCCTATCAAGTGCTTTAGCAATCTCTTCCCAACTGCTTTCCTTGTCTTTAAGCGCCAACTCCAAGAAAATCAACTCATCTTCGGTCCACAATCTCCCGCCAGCGATAAGAACTCCCCCCTTTCTTGTGTAGCGTACAAATACGCTTCGCCATTTTTGCGGTTGATGTAATACCGCATTTTTCCATCTGGACTTTCGTAAACATCCTGCACTTCACCAAAATGGATGTTAGGCTTGATATTGATTTTGGTACAGGTTGCGATGATTTCGTTGATGGTCATGTCAAACCTCTTCTAAATCATAATAGTATCCTGCTAAATTATAATCAATAAAATATAATGCTTCATTTTCTGTTTCAAAGAACTCTTCATAGACTTCTAGTTCATAGTCCATCCACCTTAATCTCCAATTCATCCCCCAACTCCCTTCTTCACTTCCACACGCTCCTTGATTTCGTTCGGCATATCCGCACCTAATACAGCCTCCTCATAAGTCTTCTCACTTACCAGGAAATTTCCGTATCCTGCAATCGTCAGCGTGTACTTGCCGTCCTTTTCCTTCTTGTCAATGACCTTGCCAATCGTTAGTCCAGTATAAACTTGTCTAAGCTGTACCTGGCTCATTTCCAAGCGGTTCACTTTCTGCTCTAGTTCATGTAACTGGACCCCAAAACGAAGCATAATCACAAAGATGAATACCGTCATAATCCAGACACCGAAGACCGCTGATTCTATAATTGACTTTTCTCGCTCAGTCATTCATTTCTCCTTTCAGATGATTTTTCAACCGCTTCACGGTTCAACCAAATCGTGTATCCTGTTTCCGTTTGAAAAAGGATAAGAGTTTCGTCAATACTCGCAACTGTGCCTCTGAGATTGATTTTGTCGCCTGCTTTAAAAATTCCAGAGATGACAGGCGAGTTATCTGTGTAGCCTAAAAGATACCCGACAGGAACACCAAAACAGTCAGCAAGCATTTGAGCCTTATCGGGTTTGATTTGGGTTTCATCATTTTCCCGCGTTGATATGTTCGCAACAGGGTATCTAATTCTAAAGCTATCTGTTTTTGGATTAGCTTTTTTTCTTTTCTTAATTCCTTCAATCTATTCATAATCAAACTCATCCTTCCGCTTGTAGCCATCCCTAGAATCACCCTGACTTATCAATCCCGCCGCCTCCAGCTGCCAAACATGCTCCATAAACAATTCCCTACGCTTCTTTTTCTCGAAAGGTGAACGCTGACGCTTGATTTCTAGCTCACGCTCTTCCGACGTTCCATTTAGCACTTTCGATCCAGGTCTTCTACCTGAATAACCTTCGCGAAAAACATTCTCGTATTCTTCTATAACTTTGTTTGTCAACTTCTTCGTAGTCCTTAATTTATGAAGGGCATATCGTTTTAGCTCCTCTTTTGAAAATGTCGATATCATAGCAGCGATTACACAAACGGGCGGCAATACACCTCTTTTTCGTGATTGGTAGTAATTGGCCAAAATATTTGCGTCATAGTCACCTACAAGAAGTGTTTTCCAATCGATTTGATTTTTGTGGTTTCTTGGTG
The DNA here is from genome assembly GCF_015831295.1 of Streptococcus sp. NLN64. Taxonomy (NCBI): domain Bacteria; kingdom Bacillati; phylum Bacillota; class Bacilli; order Lactobacillales; family Streptococcaceae; genus Streptococcus; species Streptococcus sp. NLN64. The sequence goes on along the minus strand of NZ_JADXDQ010000001.1, from coordinate 17,724 downwards.
CCAATCGCTCAACTTCCTCATAAAATTGTTTTGTCACTTCGTCCATTGCGGTACCCTCTCAATTTCAGATACCCGCTTTGGATTAAAATTCGCTTTTTCTTGAGCATACTTGGCTGCCTCCTCGAGCGAATCAAAGGCCTTTCTGCCAAGCAGTTGCCCTTCAAAGCGTGTAATAACTTTATATTTCATTTTCACTCGCTTCTCTAACCTCCATTTCTAATCTATATTTTCCTGAAATGCCACTAAGGCCACCGTATCGAAAAGTCATGTACTTAATCACCTCATGATTATCATCCGTCCAAACCTTAGCATCCGTCAGACCATCCACAAGCGCTTTAATCGTCGGATAAAAGTTTGGTGGATCCATCCGTCTTTTGGTTGGCGAAAATACCGTGATAATTAAGCCGCAGGGACGCTTTTTATTGAAGGTGGTAGTTTTACCCTTCCTGCCTTCTACCGCCCCTAAATGGCGAAGTCTGGAGGTGATTTTAGCCTTCTGCGCCCAATGCGGACGGTCGTTGGCATTCAGCATCTCTTTCTGTTTTTTTGTATTTGAGAGAATAAATTCAAATTTCATCTAGTTTTACTAGTCTTCTTGCTTTTTCCGATGTTCTTCTTTTGTAGCCTGGATAACCGTAATAGCGGACAGTTTTAGGTTTGACTCCTAATTCTTCAGCTAGTTCATTGATAGTCCCGACTCCAAGAAGTTCATCGCCTTTGTAAAGTGCGTATTCTCTAGTCATAAATCCTCTAAAAAATAGCGACTGCCTTTGTGAGAATTTAGCTAAATACAGACAGTCGCATTCGTCCAACTGCATGATCGTTTCAGTTGACACGTTTCTAGTGCGCTTTTTACGTGATTCACGGCACGTTATTAAATATCAGTAAATCTTTTTCTCCAGCGCTCTCAATTCAATTTCACGAGTAACTTTTTTAAAAAGCTTTTTCGCCAGAATTTGCGCTTCTCTGTAAGTTTCGCTTTTGCTTAACAGATAATCCGTTACTTCGATGGTCTTATCGTCCATAAAATCCTCATTTCTAGGTCTTGAGACCGATTACAAAACTAAATGATTTTGCTATGTTTAAAATATCTTTGAAAGAAAGGGGAGCTATCATGTTGACCCAATTTTTAAAGGAGACTGTGACTCGATGAATCCGATTAGCCAGGTAACCTACAAATTTTTACTAAGAGTGTTGACACACGGAGCCCGACGCTGACTATAAGAGTGACTGCAGCACTGCCTATAGCGGGACAGTCGGATCACTACCGTGTGACACTCGAAGACTGGATAATCCATGATGAATGCAGTACTGGGGTAGACCAGTGAAGTGCCATCTATGAGATTTCACACTCTCTACGAGTCTTTAAAAACTACCTGCCCTTGCTTACGTGTGAATGAGCAAGGGTTTGTTTTTTGCCCTACTCTTCCACCTCATACTCTAGAACGCCGACAAAACCTCCCGTTGCTCCGATTCCGATAGGGGTCAGCGTATACTTGAAAACTTCAATGTCGTTTTCGTCTATAAAATCATTCACATCACGATCAAGCTCTGCTGGCAACTCTCTCGTAAAATGCTTAACTCTGTATTTGCTCATCTCTACTCTCCAATCAATTCATCCAAGCTAACGATTTTGGTTAGCTTTTTCACGCTCCGGCAATAATCGCACCGCTCGCACTTTTTGGGTTCTTTCTTGCCTTGTATTACATCCCAAATTTCAGTTGCTGCTTCTAACAGTCTTGAAAGGCCATCTTCAAGAAAGTGCTCAGGTATCACCAAAACTTCTTTGTCCGGCACATTTTCCTTGCTGACGGCAACGATAAACTGTCTGTAGTCGTCGCCTGTTCTCTGTTTCAATAGTTCACGATAGAGCGCTAACTGCCCAGCATATCCAAAATTCAAGATGTTGTTAGCTGCTGCTTTGATTCGTGTTCTCATCTCTGAATTCCATTCATCAGCATAGATAGACTTCATTGTCTTTAGGTCCACGAAATAGCCTCGAGTTAGATTTACACTGTCCAGTTTACCCTTGAAAGGGATTCCTTCCAGTTCACCGAATACAATCATCTCTTTTTCTACCCGGTCTCCTCTTTGACCATGGTAAAGTTGATTAAAGCGCTCATCGGTTTCCAGAACTTGGATCATCTTGTCGCCAACCAGAAAATCTTTCTTGAGTTGACCTTTTGTTTTACCTGTTTTAGCAATCATTTTGTCGCCGTTTTCTTCAAGGAATTGCTGGTGCGCCTTCTCACTTTCGAAATAGCTATGAACGTAGTTGCCAACCAGAAGAGCGGTTTCGTCCCGCTCCTCCACCCAATCGCCATCCTCGATGGCCTTAGCTTTAGCTTGGCACTCCATGTATTTTTTGATCCGTGAATTTGTTAGATAGCTTTTATCCTGATAATAATTTTCCTGTGTCAGCATGATCTACACCTCTTTGGGATTTGTGGTCATTCCTTCGAAAAGCGATTCTTGTTCAAAAATCTCTCCAGTTTCTTGGACAACAACTTCACTCTTCTTCTGACGTGTTGTTTTAGGCGGTTTTTCTTGCGTCTGTGGCGCTTCATTTGCTTCTTCGGTAGATTGTTCCATTTCTACCTTATTGTCCTTCTGTGGCAATTCTGACCCTCCGAAAAGGTCATCTAAAGTTTCAGGTTGAACTGGAGTAATGTCTTTTGGTGTTTCAATGGTTTCATTTTCATTGTCGCTAGTGATAGCTTCTTGCATTTCGACTGATAGAGGGCCGTACTTACTGATGATTTGTTTCAAAAGAGTTTTTTGAGCCATTGCGTCAAAGTCTGTTTTCCAAGGCCCTGAATTATACGACTTAGAAAATCGTTTCCCGTGAGCTTCTGCTTGCTCTTTTGTCCAAAAAGTCAATTTCTCAAATCCATTCAAGAGTTTGAAAGCCGCGAAGTATCCAACCACTTCATCAGCCGGTTGAGTGAAATCAACCTCCAACTCTTCAAATAGTGGATTGTAAGAAATCAATTGACTCTTGTAGACGATGCCTGAGTTAATGCTCTTGTACTTACCGCTTCGCTGCGCTAGTTGGATCAAACCTTTGTAACCAAGTTGAAACTGAGCTTGGTTTTTGTAAGGGACTACATATGCATATCCAAGACTTGGTTCAATCGGCAAATCCAAAACCGCTGCTTTCATAGCTGCTTTGTAAACTGTTTCTGGGTTGGCATTTGCTAGACTTCTGTTGTCGCCGATAAGAGATAGCAAACTAGTAATAAAACCTGTTTCTTTCCCTTTCAAAACTTCGGCAAATCTTTCTTTCACCGCTGGCGAATTGAAAAAGTCTTTATGGGTTACTCGTTGTAATTGTGTCATTTTGTAAAACTCCTGATTTTAAATTTTCTATGCTTGTTCATCTTTCCAACTGTCATACTTCTCATCTTCGAGCGGATCGATGTCGTCTCTATTCAACCACTCACGATGCCTGTAATATTCGTCTCTATCTTCGAAATACATATCAGACCTCTTCTGCGTGATTGATAAGCCCGCGATAAACGTGTTGCAGTTTCAAGTGGTATTTTTCCTCGTCTTGGTCCTTCAAAGCCAGCAAGCGATTAATTTGTTCTGAAGTGCCGTGAGCATCAACATACTCCTCCCAAAAGCTGGTTAGGCTCTGGTTTTCTTTGTAGTCATCTTCAATGAACTTCACGTAAGCCTCGTGGTCTCGATTTTGAAGAGCGTCAAGGTTGCGTAAAATGTGCATCGAAAGAGTTGCCCGAACCGATCTCTCCTTATCTTCGAAACTTACGCTTTCGCTTAAGCGTCCAGTTTTCATTTTCTAGCCTCCTGATTTCTTTTCTTAGCTTTTCGTTTGTCTCAACTTCCCTGATGTAGTCCTCCAGCAAGTTCATATAGCGGACCGTCATTTCAGATTCATGGTCGGTATGGCAACTGGATAACATTTCCATAGACCTGTACTTCATCTTCCGCATCCAGCATAGTGTATCTGCGCTTGTAGCTTTCCCGCTCACGTTGCTTCTGGAACGCTTCTTGCGCTTGTTTTTGTTCATGTTCTCGTTTTACCTGCTGGCGAACCCTTGCCTCAATTCGTGCTTCTTGAACCTGTTTTTTCTTGAAACGGCGTGTCCGCTCATGTCGAATCATGAGATGGATGGCGCAAGCTGATCCAGTTCCAAGTGCGACGATTTCAGTTAGTGTCAAAAGTGTGTCTAGCATTAGTCAAGCCCTCCTAGTTTTGAAGCCATAAATTTCGCAAATGCTTTTCCAAACGCTTGATTAAGTTCATCTTCGGTTTCTTTCGTGGTTTCAGGTTCTTCGCCATCGATGGTTCTAACTTCGTATTCAGCTTCAATTTTCACCAATTGCCCGCCGAACATTTTAGCCATGTGTTCGTACTTTTCTTTTTCTTCTTCGTAGTATTCAACAGGTATGGTAAGTGCTAAACTAACATCTTCAACAAGACCTGCTGAAAAAGCCAAAACGGACTCGTTGTTGCTATACCCTCCAATGAAGTATCCGCGCTTGTCCATGATTGTGATAAGTTCTTTTTTGATTTTCATTGTGTTTTCTCCTGTTTCTTAAAAAGTGATAATTGCATTTCCATGAAATTGCTTACGTCTTTCAAGATAGCCATAAGCCACCTCATAACCTGCTTCAACCAAGCGCTCCTTGTAAGTGTCGTCTACTAGGTCGCCTGTTGTTTTCTCAAAATGCTTAATCATTGCGATTGTCAGCATTTCCTCTGTAATTTCCATCTGTAACTCCTAAAAATAAATCGTGCGCTTATTGCTTGCTTCATTAAATTCCAGTTGATTATCTGAACCTTTTGGAATCCCTTTTTTGATTCGAGTAATAATCGCTGGATCGTTGTCATAGTGAGCTGTCAATTCACGATCTGTAAGATTTGTCGTGATAATCGTATTTGATCTTGCGTTCAAGATTGAATAAATCATCAGGCGACCTACATTGCTTTTGTACTCTTTCCCGAGATCGTCAAGAACTAGATAATCTGCTGAACTTAATTGATCGATGTAAAAGTTTTTCTTCTCAAAGTTATTGTCCATCGCCTTATCCATCAAAGTTGGAACGTTCACAAATAAAGCTTTTTTGCCATTGGTTTTACTCAGTGCTTTCACCATCGCAAAGGCTAGATGACTCTTGCCTGTTCCAGCTCGACCTCTTAGAACAATGTTGTTTCTAGCCCCTTTGTACCATTCCCGTGTTTTTGTCTTCGCCCACTCCAGGGCTTTTTTGTCAAAATCATTTGTCGTTTCAAAGTTTTCAAAAGTTGCCTTATCAAGAGTCTCGTCATACATACTTAACTCCTTGATGAAGTAGAGCCGCCGCTGTTCGTCTAACTCCTTCGCTTTCTTGTCCACTTCTTCCTGGTTCTCAGCGTGAATTTTCTCGCTCTCGCATTTTGGGCAAACAGGTTCAGGCAATCTCGGGGATTGAATAAATGCCACGTTGTGCTTTTCACATTTCTCTTTTGCTGGTCGAAAAGCTATCGGCAAACTCCCGAATTTTATCTCTTGCATAGGCCCTCCCTAAAGTCCTAACCAATCTGGAATTTCTGGCAATTGGTCCTCTCTACGCTTTCTCTTGTGTTCGTAAAGATCATCCTCGTTTGCAATTCCTTTCGCTCTCCAATTTCTAAGAACCGTTGAGACATAATTCCAAGAGCTAGCATTATTGTTTCTAGCCTCCTCAATAGCTAGTTTGACTAAATTAAACTCTTGCTCGTTCCCATTAATCGCTTCCCTTACATCGTTCCTAAGCACTTGAAGCTCGTTAGAACTGAAATGCATTTTTTGCAATGCACCCAGCGCTAGGTTATGTAAGGTTTGAAAGTCCCTATCTACGTTATTAGACTGTCTAGGAGCGAGCACTGTTGTCTGATTATAGTCAGTCTGATTATAATTAGTCTGATTAGTGCCCGATTTTGGGACATCATTACGCCCTGTTTCGGGACTCCATTGCGCCCCGTTTTGGTACACTACAGGGGTTGTTATGCCCGATTTTGGGACATCATTACGCCCTGTTTCGGGACTCCAATTTTCGGCTTTGACCAACGCATGAAGGCCGACGTTGCCGGATTCAATTTTCAGTTTTTGAGGATAATATAATGTCGTTCGTGACCCTCGGCCTTTCTCCTCTAAAAGACCGTGATCAATAAGTTCTTTTTTGATTTTGGGAACTTTATTCTTCCCGACCCGCAACAAATCCACAATCTCATCACGAGTCATCACCGTATAGAATTCCCCGTTTTCGTCCTTGAACTTGTCTCCGTTTTTCTTCGAGGACTCCAGTCTATCCATGAGCAAACTATACAGGACAACTGCATTCAAGCTCAGGTTGCTATACCTCTCCTCTTTAAGAAGCTGGACGGGAATTTTGATGAATTGCTCTGTCATCTCCTCCCTCCTCGCTATCGCTCCAATTTTTTTTAAAATCAATGTTGCGTTGAATGGCTGCGATTTTGATTGTCTCTAGCATGGTTAACTCCTTTTATTGTTCGTTTTTTCAAGAAAATTGTTTACACTTTCCAAGTCGTATAGAATTTTTCCTTTTTCTGAATTACGCTTGTAATTGAATCTTTCTTGGTCTCTCCATGTTTCAAGCGTTGAGCGCCCCCAACCTGTAATTTCCTGTAATTCTTTCATGGAAACCCATTGAGTTACTTTCTCAGGTTTTTCTTTCGTCGTAAGAAAAGTGAGAATTTGTTCATTTTGTTGAACTAGATACTCCACTTTCTCAAGAAATGATTTTTCGACTAATACCATTTCCATGATGTTTTATCTCCTCTCCGTTTGTGGTATAATTAACATGAATATTTTTGTGTGGGCGCCAATTGCAGTTGGCGTCTTTTTGCATTTCTTAGCGAAATATATCCAGACTGACATCAAGAGCATCAGCAATCCGGACCATGTACCCCCAACTAAAGGACTTCTGATATCCCCGTTTTAAGGCATAAATCTGAGTTCTTGGGATTCCTGTGATTTTCGCCAACCTATATATAGACATCTCTCGCTCATTAAGCACTTTTTCAATTGAATTCCACAAGTTTTTATCTACATCTTGTGTTGTTTGTACCTCTGTGTTCAATATAGTGTGTTTTTCCTTTCTAGGTGATATAATAAATATGACTAATGAACTCCAATCCAACTTTAGCTACCTAACGATTGATTTCATAGTCGAATCCAAATAGGAAGGAGAAAAAAACTATGGCTAAAAACGGTGTTTCGTTTAATTTTAAATCAAAAGATTTTGAAAAATTTCTGAAAAAACAAACTCAATCTTTTATTGAGGAACAGTCCATCGAGATTGCCTGCCCTAACTGCGATAACAAAATCGCAATTACATCAGGCAAGAATCCTTGTCCTACTTGTGGCCAAGTTATTGATTTCGATACGACGTTGAAATTTTAATTTCAAAATCATTCAGCTGCCGAATTAGTTCTTCTAGTTCGGTAGCTTTTTTTGTTATTTGGCTATTCAATTTTCGGAACTCTTCAATATTTTGAACTTCAAGTCCAATTGATATTTCTCTCTCCATCGTTAACTCCTATTTTTGATTATTTCCCCGACTTTTTTTGAGTCTATGGTAATTGCAACAGGCTCTTTGTTCAGTTCAGTAGATAATAGACCAGCGTTATCTAGGAAGTCGCCTAAAGCCAAGTACCCTTTTGCAAGCTCGCACCTTGCAAGGGGGTCTTTTTCGTTTTTGTATGCTTCTTCAATGTCTTTAAACATTTTTTGAATGTTTGACATAAAAATCAAAGTTTGGTTTTCCATCATTGCGTGCCTCCTTTTTAATTTACTCCTCTCTGCTATAATGAAACTATCATTACGGAAATGAGGTCAGTTAATATGCACGATTTAATAATCAAGCAAATACTAGATGAGTACGAAATTGAGAATTCTGAACAACTCTCCCAAGCACTCGCCAAAGTCTTCAAAGAGTTAGCACGGAATCGCAGTTTCGCAAATGAAATGTCCAAGTCTATCAAAGAAAACGATAAACTCATGGACCGCATGCACGGTATTACTCGCTAATACCTAACACCTTTAGAGCGTTAGCTTTCAATTGTTCGTAATCACTATCATCAAGCGTTACATCTTTTGTCAGCTCGCTCTTTTTCTTGTTTAGGAAATCTATTCGCAAATATTCCAACATTGCCCATTCCTCATCTGTGAATCGTTTCCTGAGCGATAAATAAGTCTCAATGGCTTCCTGTTTGGTCATTGTGTGCGTCTCCTTTGTTTGAAATCTATGTTTAACTTGTTAAACTTTTTGGGTAAAAAAATAATCAACACCAACTTCCAAAGCTTTTGCGAGTTTTTGAAGCGTGCTCAACTTGATTGTGGTAGAGTTGCCGTTCTCTATTAGAGAAATTGTGGTACGTGATACACCTGATTTTTCAGCTAATTCCTCTTGCGAGAGTTGTCGTTCTTCTCGAAGAGTTTTTAGTGCTACTTGAGTCATACACCTTGTCTCCCTTCCTAAAATTTTTATGCGCCCTACTGGGCAATAGCCAGCTGTGGAATCGAACCACGGAAAAGACCAGGACTGGCTTCACGGTTTGGTATAATTAAAGAAAAATGATTGGAGAATGAGATATGAGAAAATACGATGTTCCGAATACAAACTGGAGTATGTTTTACGAAACTACAAATGCCTTACCCAAACCTCTTGAAGATGCCGTATATTCGGCTATTTTTGGTTATCTATTTGAGGTATCACAAAATATCCTACCTAATCTCGTCAATGAAAACTTGGCGATTGTTTTTGCACCATTCATCGAATGTCCTATCTCTTTTCCCGATAAAAATTTGCTTTTCATTCATAAACAAGAGCTCGATGATACTTCACAGACAATCTTTCAACTAGGCCATGAACTACTACATACCTATTATAAGTCAGACCTTACGACTCCTATGTTTTGGTTTGAAGAAGTGTTATGCGAAGTTTCTTCTCACCTTTTTCTAAGGACTTTCGCCAACCGTTGGTCTAAGTCATCCAACCTGTTAATTCAAGGATTTACAGAATTCACATTAGAATACAGTGACGCACGTCTACATGAGGGCAAACCTGTAAATCTTAAATCATTGCCTCTGAATTATCTACAAGCTAATCCGACGGGAGACCGTGACACGAATACTTATATCGCTTCAATCATCTTACCTATTTTTGAGAACAATCCATATTTTCTAGCAGAATGTCGCAGGTTATCTACAATCTACACAGAAACTGATTTAAGGGATTTTTTTGATAAGAGTTATGGACTTATATCCTCTGCCTATCATTCAGAACTAAGAGAATTAGAATCACTTTTTATCTAATACCTTCGATTCCCTTAGATACAGACTTGATTTCCGCTCTTTCAAGACTCGTATCAACTATACCTCGACCATCCGAAAGAGCTGCTCTAATCAAAGACATTACTTCCTTTTTGTCTGTTTCTGTGAAGTTCGGAAACAACTGCTCTTCCAGCTTATCCACCTTCTCAGCAATATATGTTACAGTCCTTAGAATTTCGTTAAGGGCTGTTTTTTCTAGTTCGTTCATATTGACCTCCTTTTTTGTAGTTTATAGATTTGGTATAATTAAAGAAAATGACTGGAGAACAAACGATGAATATTGTAGAAAGATTAAAAGATTTATTTTCTAATTTTCTTGCAAAACTTATTCTCCTGTTCCTTTTTATTACCGGAACCTATGCCGTATTCAGTTGCGTTACCCCACACAGCGGTTCTCCAATTAACGTACTAATGGAAATCCCTTTTCAAAGAACCGCTTTTATTTTTTCCTGTGGCGGTATTCTGTCATGTATGCTTCTACTATTAGTTCACGAAGTATTTAAATTTATTAAAATAGAATCCAAAGGAGATGTGCGTTTTAGCACCATAGTTGCCATTAGCTTCTTCATATTCATCACACTTAGAAATCTATTAATACTACTCTCTGTAGAACAAATAGATTTAGTCTTGATGATTTTCGGAATGCCTTTCTTCGTCTCTCTTCCAAGACTCTATAAGTTTATCCTTGGAATCAACAAACCATAGATAACTCCAACATAGTCCGGCGATAAATCCGCTCACCATTCCAAGCAAGAATGAAAACTCGTCTGCGTTAAACTTCACGAATCCCTCCTTAAAAGAACAAATTCCAAATCACGATTGCCCAGACAACACCGAGCGCAATCCACCCGCCAACTTTACCATCTTTATTTTTATTCATTTGTGTTCACAAAAGCGATATGCTACACTATTAGTAGGTCTGGGGGCTTACGCCCCTCGGCCTACTTCATGTTCGAACTCTTATTTGTATAAGAGTTGAAGTATCACGGCGATTAACCCGATAATCGCTGCAATCACTGTGGCTCTTGGTTGTGTTAACCAAGGGTCTTTTTTGTGCCTGTGCATATCGCTTTCTCCTTTCTTTTTGCTAGGTCATTCCCTGACCTTGATTATAGTTTAACACGTTAAACAAACAATGTCAAGCGGATTAAACAAAAAATGTGGATTTTTTTATTTTTTCATTGTATAATGTATTAAACAATAAAACTTCAAAGGGGAACAGGATGCATTTAGGGGAAATTATAAAAGAATACCGTATTGGACATAAACTATCGATGGATGCTTTTGCAAAAAAATCCGGACTTACAAAAGGGTACATTTCCATGTTGGAAAAGAATGAACACCCTAAATCTAAAAAACCTATTGTTCCTACAGAAGAAACTATCTCAAAGGTTGCAAGAGGAATGGGTGTCGATGTTGGATACATATTAAATAAGTTAAATCCTAATCAAGAAATCCAAATTAACATTTCTCCCGCTGCACTCTCATCTGTTTCACAGGATTCCACTCCTCCCCTTCCCGATTCAGTCAGTAAACTCAATCAAGAACTTAATCAGAAAAATCACATTAAATGGGTTGATTATGGAAATGATCTATTGGATAAACAAAGTGATGTCTCTGAAGAATCAACAGAATACAATTCAGACAAAATCACCAAACTTCATAAACCAGAAGAGGAATATGAATACCTCGTTGTCCACGGTTTGGAATCTGCTGGTGATGGTATCTGGCAAGAAGATGATGCGGATATTGAAGTCAGAATTCCTAAAGATAAAATCCCTGAACAGTTTGACGATCTAGCTATGGTTATTGGTGACTCTATGCGACCGAGGCTACACAATGGAGATATTCTTTTTATCACCTTTACCAAACAAATCGAAAATGGAGAAATTGGGGTTTTCCGAACTAGTAAAGGGAATTTTGTAAAAAGGTTGCAAACAGATAGGCTTGAAAGCTTAAATCCCGACTACGACGATGTTTACTTTACTGAAGATGAGTTCGCTGAAGTTGTCGGTGTAGTGGTTGATGTTTATAGAAAATAAAAGGGGATAGCATGACAGAAGACACAAATTCTCTAAATAATGAACTAAGTTTCTCAAGTTTGGACGATTTCGACAACAAGGAGCTACTAAGGATATCTACTTCAAAAATGGCTACCTTAGTTGATGATTACCCAAATCATTTCAAAACTAGAACTTTGGGGAGATACATGAACAATTATACTACTCGAATGGAACGAGATATAACTGGTCGGCGGCGTAGAAATCGTGTTTTCCCTTATGGGACTTTAGTATTTGTTGATTTTGGCATAAACTTCGGATCAGAGTTTTCTGCTCCACACTATGCTATAACGCTAACAAAAAATGATACTAAAATGAATAACACAATTACAGTCATTCCCCTTACTTCTAAAGAAGGGCGCAGCAACTTCCAACTTGATGAGAGCGTTTCTAAATCATTAGCATTAAAGACGGCTGAATTAGGTCTCACCTTCAGTGAAGAGGTTCAACAGGTTCTAATAGATAAACTAGGAGAATTGATTTTAACCAGTGCTCTCACAAAATCAGAACTGACCAAAGAACTTACCGAAAAAGTTCAAGAACAACTAAAAAATAATCAGCTCGTAATGGAGCAATCTAAGGAACGATTAGCCAAATATATGTCTGACTTAGAGAAAACAACCTATGCCAAAATAGATAGTATAACAACTATTGATAAAGGTAAAATCTTCAAAAGACATAACGCTTTAGACCCTTTGGGAGTAGTGACTATTGACGATGAACAACTCAAAAAAATCAACAAGAAAATCATCGAATATCTATACCTTGACAATATTGATGAAGAATGATAGAATTTAGTTACTTACCTAGACATTGTCTAGTGCAAATTCCAAGTGACACAAGCTGTCGCAGAGAACCGAGTAACTAATCTAGTTGCTCGGTTTTTTTGTTTTACAGAATAAAAATACACGTTTCCAAACTATTTCAGTTTAGAATACCAATGTGCAACGCCTGATCCACGTAAAAAGCCGGCTAGAAAGTTTCATTATGAAAAAGATCACTTTATTCGGAGTCGCACTTCTTGCAAGTTTTGCGCTTGTCGCTTGTTCGCAAAGTAACTCAACGTCTTCTGATGGTTCATCAGATAAAACTGAGCAAACTTCTTCTAGCCAGACAGAAACGACCAATGTTGACAAAAATGCTGTAAACAATGTTTTGGAGATGATGAAGGATGTTCCGTTTTCTGAAAAAGCTTTAATGGACTACATCACAGACCCTAATGAATTAGGGTTGTCAGAAAGCGATGCTAAAGCAGTTATTAAAGATGCCAATATCGACTTTAAGGAAAATGCCTATAAAATGGCAAAACAACTTAATGATTTTGGAATGACCGCTGACAAAATCAAAGAATCTCTTACCTCTGAAGGTGACGGCGGCGGATATACTGAATCTGAAGCTAAATATGCTATCGAGAAATTAGAAAAAGAATTGGCTGAGGAAAAATAAAATTCATTGAACAAAAAATCCCCACACTTCCACCGCCAAGTTTTAGTGTGAGGAGTAACAATCGTATAGTAAAACCCTGCTTCACGCCGGTGGTTTTACTGTACCCATTTTACCATAATTGAAAGGGTATTGATATGGTCCAAATTCAAAAGTATAAAAAAAAGAATGGCGATACTGCTTATAAATTCAGGGTTTACGTCGGCGTTGAAAATGGCAAGCAGAAATATGTCCGTAGAGAAGGTTTCTCTACAATTGGTAAAGCACGACAAGCACTACTCCAGTTGCAATTGGAATTGGAGGAAGAACAAACAAACGGCAAGAAAATAAATATCAGAGACTTATCTAAAATGTGGTTAGATGAATATTATCCAACAGTTCAAGAAAGTACGTATATAAAAACAAATGGGCTTATTAAAAACCACATTATACCAATCTTGGGTGAGACAATAGTTTCAGATATCACACCTATCCAAATGCAAGAGATCGTGAACGATTGGAATAAGAAACTCGTTTACGGAAGAAAATTGAAAGGTGTTATGAACAACATCTTCAAATATGCAATTAGATACGGATATATCCAACAAAATCCATTGGATGGTGTAATCAATACCAAAAGAAAACGAAGTGAGAAAACAGTTGATTTTTACGATAAAGAAGAACTTAAACAGTTTCTGCGAATAGTCAACGAAAAAGGAACCTTGGAGCAACTTGCGTTTTTTAGACTGTTAGCATTCACCGGCTTAAGAAAGCAGGAAGCCCTCGCTTTGGAGTGGTCGGATATTTCAGGAAACACTCTATCTGTCAACAAGGCTATTACCAGGGGTTTTGACGGTGAACAAATTGGATTACCTAAAAATGAAACAAGTAAAAGATTGGTCAGTTTAGATGATGAGACTATAAAAATTTTGAAGACTTACAAGAAAGAAAGTTCGAAGACTACTTTTTTATTTGAATCCCCCTCTGGAAAACCAAGACCAACCACTGTTGCTAGAAAATGGAATCTAAATCTATTAAAAGGCGAATCGCTACGTCCCATTACCATCCATCAATTTAGACACACTCATGCTAGTCTTTGTTTTGAAGCAGGCATGACTTTAAAACAAGTGCAGCACCGACTCGGGCATTCAGACCTAAAAACTACAATGAACATCTACACACATATCACCAAACAAGCACAAGACGATATCGGAAACAAGTTAGCTAGCTTTATTGATTTTTGATTTCACAGTCTGTTTTACAGTCTGACTTATTCAAAAACTTACAAGAAAGAAGTAAGAAGTTACAAGAAGAAAAAAATAAAAAACGCTGATTTCTCAACGTTTTCGATAAGTTTCAAGAAGTTATAGGAACTTACAAGAAGTATAAATGGAGCCGGTGGGAGTCGAACCCACGTCCAAACACCTGCCAACATATTTGTCTACAACCATAGGCTATGTTTTGATTTAACAGTTCCCCCACACATAGCTCAAGTGAAGCAACTGCGAGCCTATCAATCTCTTATGAAAGTACTAGGCTGACTTCCATCGTAGCTTGCTAATAATAAGACCGTAGTTCAACACAAGCAATCAAACCTTGGTCACGCCTGCTGGTTATTAAGCAGCTAGAGCGTAAGAAGTGTTATTTTTTGCAGTTATATTTAACTGGCATTTTTACATCTGCCGATGAGTCGCAAAATATGCCTCATAATGCCTGTCGAATCCGTAACGACCCCTAACATTACTTGATAAGTATATCACTCTTTTATCTGAAAAGCTAGAAAAAACTTTAATCTCATCCAGCATTTTTTTGAAAAAAAGCTTGCACCTGTTTGAAAATGTGGTATACTTATTAAGTCAGTGATTTGGAAGATTACTCAAGAGGCTTAAGAGGCCGTGTTGGAAACGCGGTAGGCGTGTAACAGCGTGCGTGGGTTCGAATCCCATGTCTTCCGTCAGTTTTAGAGGGAGTACCCTCTTTTTTTGTTTGTAAAAGAAGGCCCACAGTTTACCCGTGGGCCTTCTTTTACTGTTTCAAATTTTCCCAAAGAATAACCGTGTTTGCCTTTAACGATTTGGGTACATCAATAATTCGCTGATTTGAGGATCCTCTAAATTGGAGAGTCAAATCACGTTTACTGGCATCATAGCGACCATCCACTAAAATATCGATAGACTCCAAGAGTTCTAACTTGTCAGGTGTTTCAAGGGCTAGCTCTTCCCATGTATAGCCTGTCCAAGACCAGATATCCTTAGTCGGAAGTTCTTTTCGAATTCGTTTGACTAAAGGTAAAAGGATTCCTGTGTTGAGGAAGGGTTCCCCTCCTAAAAGGGTTAGTCCTTGAACATAGGATTGGGAAAGGTCCTGCATTATTTGTTCTTCCAATTCCTGGGTATAAGGAACTCCAGCGGAGAAAGACCAGGTTGCTACATTGTAGCAACCTGGACAATGAAAGAGACAGCCACTCACATAAAGGGAACAGCGAACACCTTCTCCATCTACAAAATTAAAAGCCTTGTAATCCATGATACGACCTTGACTAAGTTCCTCACTTTTCCACTCCTGAGGTATTGGATTGTTCATATGATTCCCCCTCTTACAGACTGGAGCTGTTCATATGCTTCACCCGGGCCGCTATTTCCTTGTGTCGTCCTCTGACCATTGGTCTAGCCTGGGGATTCCCTAAATATCCGCAGGTTCGCTTCACAACGTCTACCATTTTTGGATCGGTCATCCCACAGGCGGGACAACGGAAGCCCTTCTCAGTTGGCTCAAAATCCCCAGCAAAACCACAGGCATAACACCGGTCAATGGGGGTATTGGTTCCCAAATACCCAACACGATCATAGGCGTAATCCCAAACAGCTTCTAGTGCTTTAGGATTTTGTTGAAGAACGGGATATTCACAATAATGAATGAAACCACCTGTCGCCCCAGCTGCTGGATAATCTTTTTCAAACTCTAATTTTTCAAAGGGAGTTGGGTTCTTTCGCACATCGTAATGGAAACTATTGGTGTAGTATTCTTTATCGGTCACATTCTCAATGAGACCGAATTTTTCAGCATCCAAACGGCAAAAGCGATCGGTTAAGCTTTCAGATGGGGTTGAATAAACTGAAAAATGATAACCGTACTCGTCTGACCAGGTTTCGGTCAATGACTTCATCTTTCGAATAATGTCCAGTGTGAAGGTTTTGGCTTCCTCATTCCCCTCCCAGTTCCCACCATAAAAGACACTAGCTACTTCGTAGAGGCCAATATAGCCAAGAGAGACAGTAGCACGACGATTTCGAAAGACCTGATCTACCGAGTCTTCTGGTCTTAAGCGTTGACCGAAAGCACCATATTGATAAAGGATGGGAGCATTTGCCGGCTTCGCCTCTTTAACCCTCTCTATCCGATAAATGAGGGCATCTTTAACAAGTTCCATTCGCTCATCGAAGAGCTTCCAGAAGGCTTCCTTGTCTCCTCGGGACTCCAAAGCAATTCTCGGAAAATTGACAGTCACAACTCCCAAGTTCATCCGTCCAGCATTCACTTCTCTCCCCTGTTCATCTTTCCAACCTTGGAGAAAGGACCGACATCCCATAGGAACTTTGAAGGAACCGGTTAGGTCCACAATCTTATCGTAGGAGAGGATGTCGGGATACATACGCTTTGTAGCACATTCAAGAGCCAACCCTTTGATATCATAGTTGGGGCTTCCTGGCTCAAGATTCAAGCCTCTCTTTAAGGTAAAAATTAACTTCGGAAAAATAGCGGTGCGGCCCTCACGTCCCAAACCTTGTATGCGAATGTGCAAAATAGCTTTTTGAATTTCTCGCTCAAACCAAGATGTCCCCAAGCCAAATCCAAGCGAGGTAAAAGGAGTCTGGCCATTAGAAGTAAAGAGGGTATTGATCTCATATTCCAGGGACTGCATGGCATCGTAAATGTCCTTTTTCGTTTTTTTCAGGGCATAAGCCTCTGCCTTTCCTTCTTTGACCCATTTCTCGGCTTCTTTCAGATGCTTCTGATAATTCAGTTCCGCATAGGGGGCCAGAATTTGATCTATCCGATCAGCAGAACAGCCACCATATTGACTAGAAGAAACATTGGCAATGATTTGGGAAATTTGTGCCGTCGCCGTTTGAATCGATTTCGGACTCTCAACTTCTGCATTTCCGATTTTAAACCCTTGTGCCAACATTCCTTCAAAATCAATTAAACAACAATTGGTCATAGGTGTATAAGGGTTATAATCCAAGTCATGAAAATGGATGTCCCCTTTTTGGTGGGCATTTGCCACATGTGAGGGTAAGAGCTTGAGTCCAATTGCTTTTCCGACAATCCCCGCAGTCAAATCCCGTTGAGTATTAAAAACATCCGCATCTTTGTTGGCATTCTCATTCACCAAACGACTATCTTTTACTAAGAGTTTCTGAATCGCCTGATTGATATCTAGGGCTGCTAAACGCCCCTGCTCTTTTTTCTCAGCATAAGCTTGGTAAAGAGCAACAAGTTCTTCTTGTTTTTCTCTTAAGAGCAATTCTACTACCAATTGTCGTAGCTCTCCTACAGAAATAAAATCCAACTTCAACTGTGAAATCTGCTCTTCCAAAGCTTGCTGGACTTTCGTTAAACCCTTCTGTGATAGAGCGTCCTCTAAGTCATGATTACTCCGTTCGAGGCTTAGAGTTAACTTTTGAAAGTCAAAAGGAACCGATCGACCATCACGTTTTTTCACCATTAAGTTTTGCAATTTGTCTCCACGATTCTTCATCTAAAGATCCTCCTCGTAATATAAGTTTAGAGGGTTATTAAAACCCAGTTTGAACAATAATTGTATAAATACTTGACTATTGCAATGTTTCCCAGAACAATAGAGTTATGGAAAGGACTCATGGTTGTTTCTTATC